>NZ_VTFT01000002.1:300000-558068 GCF_008244685.1 Luteimonas viscosa | reverse complement strand
GAAGGGACAACCGTGGTGCGCCAGCGCGAGGCCGCATCGAAGTCACGGGTTCAGCTTACGTTGTCACGCCGGTTCCAGTCGATACGATCAGACCAGGCGGGCATGGGGCGCACCGCGTCCGGGGAGACGCTCCCGGGACGCGAACCATCTGCGGTCGCGACATCGCGCTGGACGGAGATACCGACGTGCTTCGGCGCCGAAGTGATCGACTGCAAATGAACGATGCGTACGGGCGTCGAATTTTCCTCAGCGTGAACGCAATCCGTGCAGTCGGGTCTATGCGAGGAACATCCGATCCCGCGCGAGGAAACATCGAGCGTGCCGGGTACCCAACTGCGCATGCGGGGACGATTCAGGCCCGTACGCATCGCGCGGAGTCGCCTAGCTTTTCCCACATGAGAATCGGAAGACGCGTCCGGCGGCGGTTCGATCCAAATCACCGTATAGAACGACAATCCCCTTGCGTCCTCCTGATCGACACTGGACGCCAAGAAAGCTGACGGCATGGCGCATGTCTCCGAGAGCCCGATGCCGCCAACAGGTGAGGTGCACGGTGGTCGTGCCGAGGCTGGGGGTGTGAAGATGCATTCGGCCGTCTTCGGCACGACGCCCGCCCACGCCGGACACCTCGCTGCGCTGTTCCTGGCCGGCGGCCCGCGCGCGCTCTTGTGCGATGCCGAAGTCTCGCCGTTGACAGCCGCGTCTGCCACCGCTCATCGCATCCGCACCTGTCGGTTGGCACACGGATGCCATCGCAAGCCAATCCTCCCCTGCCCACCAACAGACTGGACGCCCCATGCCTAGCGCTACCCCGAGCCCGGCCAAGAGCCTGCTGACCCCGAACGACCACACGTTGATCCTGATCGACCACCAGTCGCAGATGGCCTTCGCGACCAGGTCGATCGCCGCCGAAGTGCTGCGCAACAACACCGCACTGGTCGCCAAGAGTGCCGCGGGCTTCAGGGTCCCCACCATCCTGACCACGGTCGCCGAGAAGAGCTTCTCCGGTCCGATCTTCGACGAGATCACCGATGCCTTTCCCGACGAGCCGAAGATCGACCGCACCACGATGAACACCTGGGAGGACTCGCGCATCGCCGAGAAGGTCAACGCCATCGGCAAGGACCGCATCGTGTTCGCCGGACTCTGGACCAGCGTCTGCATCGTGGGTCCAGTGCTGTCGGCGCTCGACCAGGGCTTCGAGGCCTACGTCATCACCGACGCCAGTGGCGACATCAGCGACGAGGCGCACGAGCGTGCAGTGCAACGCATGGTCCAGTCCGGCGCGCGGCCGTTGACCAGCGTGCAGTACCTGCTGGAACTCCAGCGAGACTGGGCGCGCAGCGGGACCTACGAACTGGCCACCGGCATCGCACGGGTCAACGGCGGCGCCTATGGCCTCGGAATCACCTATGCCAGGACGATGTTCAATGCCGGCGAGGGCGGGCACTGACCGACTGACTCCAGATGCCGTGCCCCGGCCAATGTGGCACGGCTTCCGCGCATTCGATTCTTTCCCTTGCCAAGGAGAGCAAAGGATGCCTACGTATCCCGCCCCTCCTGACTTCCCGCCTGCCGACATCGGCCTGCTGCTGCTGCGGCTGGCCGCCGGCGGCTTCCTGCTGCCACATGGCCTGGGCAAGCTGTTCGGCTGGTTCAGCGGCCCCGGGCTGTCCGGATTCGCCCAGGAACTGCGCGGGTTCGGCCTGCCTGCTCCGCCCCCGGTCCCTCTGATGCTGGCGGCGGCGCAGACCCTGGCCGGGCTGTGTGTCGTGCTCGGACTGTTCACTGCCGCCGCTGCGGTTCTGGGAGCCGGCTTCCTCGCCTTCACCGCTGCGCTCAACCGCGGACGCGGCTGGTTCTGGATGCACGGCGGCATGGAGTACCCGCTGCTGTGGACAGCGACGCTGCTGGCGTTGGCGCTGCTGGGTGGCGGGCACTGGTCGTTCGATGCACTGCTGTTCCATCACACCGGAGCGACGCCATGACCGCGCCGATCCACGATCCCTCCCGGCGCCGCTTCGTCGGTGCGCTCGCCGCTGGCGCCACCGTCGCCAGCCTTCCCGTCCACGGCCTCAATCCTGCGCAGGAGCGTTCCATGGCGGACCTGATCGTCCACAACGCCCGGATCACCACCCTCGAACCCAGGCAACCGGTGGCAAGTGCCATCGCGGTCGCCAACGGTGTCGTCGTGGCGGTTGGCGACGAGGCGGCGGTGATGGAGAAGGCCGGCAGCACTACCCGCATCGTCGATGCGCAGGGCCGCCGCCTGATTCCCGGCCTCAACGACAGCCACACCCATCTGATCCGCGGCGGCCTGAACTACAACCTCGAACTGCGATGGGACGGCGTGCGCTCGCTGGCCGATGCCATGGCCATGCTCAAGGCGCAGGTCGCACGCACACCCGCGCCGCAATGGGTGCGCGTGATCGGCGGTTTCACCGAGCACCAGTTCGTCGAGAAGCGACTGCCGACGCTCGAGGAGATCAATGCTGCCGCGCCGGAAACCCCGGTCTTCATCATGCGCCTGTACGACCGCGCCCTGCTCAACCGCGCCGCGCTGCGCGCGGTGGGCTACGGCAAGGACACCCCGAACCCGCCCGGCGGCGAGATCCAGCGCGACAAGGCCGGCAACCCCACGGGGTTGTTGCTGGCCAAGCCGAACGCGATGATCCTCTACGCCACGCTCGCTGCGGGGCCGAAACTGCCGCCCGAGTACCAGATCAACTCCACGCGCCACTTCATGCGCGAGTTGAACCGCCTGGGCATCACTTCGGTGATCGACGCCGGCGGGGGCGGCCAGAACTACCCGGACGACTACGCGATCATCCGCAAGCTGCATGCCGACGGCGAGCTCACGGTGCGCATCGCCTACAACCTGTTCACCCAGAACCAGGGCGGCGAGCTGGCCGACTTCGAGCGCTGGACGCAGATGCTGTCCGCGCGCGAAGGCGACGACATGCTGCGCCACAACGGCGCCGGTGAGATGCTGGTGTTCTCGGCCGCGGATTTCGAACTCTTCGGCGAACCGCGCCCCGAGCTGCCGGCGGGACTGGAACCGGGCCTGGAACAGGTGGTGCGGCTGCTGGCCGAACACCGCTGGCCATTCCGCATCCATGCCACCTACGACGAGAGCATCTCGCGCATCCTCGACGTGTACGAGAAGGTGGACCGCGATGTACCGTTCGACGGCTTGCACTGGATCGTCGACCACGCCGAGACCATTTCCGACCGCAACATCGACCGGGTACGTGCGCTGGGCGGCGGCATCGCCGTGCAGCACCGCATGGTCTACCAGGGCGAGGAGTTCGTCGAACGCTATGGCGCCCGGGCCGCGCGCCACACGCCGCCGATCCGGCGCATGCTCGATGCCGGCGTGCCGGTCGGCGCCGGCACCGACGCCACCCGCGTGGCGAGCTACAACCCGTGGGTGGCGCTGTACTGGCTCAGCACAGGACGCACCCTCGGTGGCCTGCAGCTCTACCGCGACGACAACCGCCTCGAGCGGGAGCAGGCGCTGCGCCTGTGGACCCACGGCAGCGCATGGTTCTCGACCGAACAGGCGCACAAGGGCGTGCTGGCCGTCGGCCGGTTCGCGGATTTCAGCGTGCTGTCGGCCGACTTCTTCGCCGTGCCCGACGAGGCGATCCTCGACATCACCAGCGTGCTGACCGTGGTCGCCGGCAAGGTGGTCCACGGCGACGGCGACTACGCGGCACTGGCGCCGGCGCTGCCCGCGCCGATGCCCGACTGGTCGCCGGTGCGGCACTTCGGTGGCTACCAGGGCGCCACGCTGGCGCAGGCCTCGGCCGCGTTCGCCGCCGCGCATGGCGCCGGTTGCAGCGTGCACGGCCACGGCCATGCCGCGCATCACGCCGCACCGACCGGCGATCACCAGGGCTTCTGGGGCGCGCTGGGCTGCTCCTGCTTCGCATTCTGAGGACCGCCCTCACGCTTGCCTCCGCCACGTGGCGCGGCAACAGGAGACCACGATGAGTCAGCCTCCCCCACCCGCCGACGCGCCCGCTCCCGGCCCCTGGTCGCCGCTCACCCAGCCCACGTTCCGGATGATGTGGCTGGCCGTGCTGATCGGCAACATCGGCACCTGGATCCATGACGTCGCCGCCGCATGGGTGATGGCCGAGAACACCGGCTCACCTCTCATGGTCGCCGCGGTGCAGTCGGCCACCACCCTGCCGGTGGTGCTGCTGGCCGTGCTCGCCGGCACGCTCGCCGACATCGTCGATCGCCGCAAGTACCTGATCCTCGCCCAGCTGTGGATGCTGCTGGTCGCCGGCACACTGGCCCTGCTCGCCCATCTGGACATGCTCGGGCCGTGGACGCTGATCGCGCTGACATTCGCGCTGGGCGTCGGCGCGGCGATGGCCATGCCCGCCCAGCAGGCCACCGTGCCCGAACTGGTGCCGCGCACGATGCTCGGCCCGGCGGTGGCCCTGTCGTCGCTGAGCATGAACATCGCGCGTGCGATCGGCCCGGCGCTGGGCGGCCTGATCGTCGCCAGCGCCGGCATCGAATCGGCGTTCGCGATCAACGCGCTGAGCTTCCTGTGCATCGTGGCCGTGCTGGTGATCTGGCGCCGCACGCCGGCGAAGACCGCGTTGCCGCCCGAATCGTTCGGTGTCGCCCTGCGCGCGGGGCTGCGCTATGCCACCCAGGCCTCGGTGCTGCAGTCGGTCCTGGTCAAGGCCGCGAGCTTCTTCATGTTCGCGAGTGCGTTGACCGCACTGCTGCCGATCGTCGTCAATCGCGAACTGCAGGCCAGCGCCGGCAGCTACGGTCTGCTCCTGGGCTGCATCGGCATCGGCGCGATCTGCGGAGCGGTGCTGTTGCCGAAGCTGCGCGCCCGCATCCCCCCGGACCGCATGGTACTGGTCGCGACCCTCGTCTACGCCGGCTGCATGCTGGCACTGGCGCTGCTGCGCGACATCCCGCTGCTGTACGTCGTCTCGCTGGTCAACGGCTTCGCCTGGATCACCGTGCTGTCGTCGCTGCAGATCGCGGCCCAGACCTCGGTGCCGGCCTGGGTGCGCGCTCGCGCCCTCGCGCTCTACATCGTGGTGTTCTCCGGGGGCATGGCCATCGGCAGCCTCGGCTGGGGCACGCTCGCCCAGCACACCGGTACCACGACTGCACTGCTGGCGGCCGCCGCCGGAACCGTACTGGCCGCGTTCTTCGGGCTGCGCTTCCGCCTGGGCGAGGCGGCCAACGTCAACGTCACCCCGTCGGGCCACTGGCCGCAGCCGGTCGTGGTGGACGACATCGCCGGCGACCGGGGCCCGGTGCTGGTCACGATCGAATACAGGATCGAGCTTGCGAAACGCGAAGAGTTCCTGCGCCTGATGCACCGCCTCGGCCGCAGCAGGCGCCGCGATGGCGCCGTGCAGTGGGGCGTGGCCGAAGACACCGAAACCCCGGGCACCTATCTGGAGTATTTCATCGACGGCAGCTGGCTGGAACACCTGCGGCAGCACGAACGCGTGACCGAAAGCGAACGCATGTTGCAGGGCCGGATCATGCAGCTGCTGGCCGACCCCGCCCACGCGCCGAGGGTGCGCCACTTCGTCGGCGGCGCGCCAGGCGCGCCCCTGCAGCAGGCTGGGCCATCCGGCGCACAGATCCTGGGATGAGCGCGAAGCGTCCGATCGTGCCGCCGCCCGAGCCGCGATCGCGACGCCTGCGGCGGCCACGCGCGCCGGAGATGCGCAGCGCGTGGCTCGGCATGCCCTTGCTGGTGGCGATGGACGCCACGCCGGCGCAGTTCCGCCCACTGCGCTTCGACGATGACTTCAGCGCCCAGCGCCAGGCCTGTGCGCAGGAAAACCGCAGCGCATGCTGGAAGGATGTTCCGGTTGGCGAGCACCTGCGCCTGAGTGTCGGCGGCGACCTGCGCTGGCGCTACGAATATACCGGCAACCCCCGCTACGGCCTGGAGCCCCAGGACCGCTGGGGGGTATGGATGCAGCGCCATTCCGTATTCGCCGACCTGCAGGTCGGCGCGCACTGGCGCGGCTTCGCGCAACTGGCCAGCTCGCACGCCAACGGCCGCGCCGCAGGTCCCTCTCCCGTGGACGAGAACAGGCTCGATCCCGGCAACCTCTTCGTCGAATGGCGATCGGCGACGACCGGCGATCGCGGCATCGGGGTACGCATCGGCATCCAGGAACTGCAGCTCGGGTCGGGGCGTGCCATCGATGCACGCGAAGGACCCAACGTGCGGCGCAGCTTCGAAGCCGTCCGTGGCTATATGGCCAGCGGGTCCTGGCGCGTCGATGCATTCGCCGCAGCCCCCCGCCAGAACCATCCCGGAAGCTTCGACGACGCCCGCTCGCAGACCGAGGCGCTGCGTGGCATCTACGCCACCCGCACCGCGACGACCACCTCCTGGGACGTCTACGCGTTGCATTACGAAAACACCGTCGCCCGCTACGTCCAGGATGTGGCGCACGAACGCCGTTGGACCCTCGGTGCCCGCGCGTTCGGCGGCCGCGATGCCTGGGACTGGAACTGGGAGGCCATCCTCCAGGGCGGCCGGTTCGGCGACGCCGACATCGGCGCCTGGTCGATCGCGACCGACACCGGCTACACCTTCGACGAAGCGGCTGGCCAACCCCGGTTGGGCCTGCTCATCGCCGCCGCCAGCGGCGACCGGGATCCGGACGATGATCGCCTCGGCACCCTCAATCCACTCTATCCACGCGGCAACTACTTCGGCGACGAAGCGACCCTCGGACCCCGCAACTTCTTCAACATCCATCCTGCCCTGACCATGCGCCTATCCCCATTGGTCGAAGTGAATGCAAGCCTCGATTTCTTCTGGCGCTACAGCACCCGCGACAGCGTCTATGCACCCAACGGCATGCTGATCGTGCCCGCGGGCGGCAGCGACGCCCGCTATGTCGCGACCATCGCATCGCTCGGCATCACCTGGACGCCGAAACCAGGGTGGTCCTCGAGCGCGGTCGTCGCCCATTCGCAGCCCGGCGCATTCCTGCGCGAAACCGGCGCCGACGATGCATTGAGCCTGATCAGCCTCACGCTGCAGTGCCGGTTCTGAAGACATCGTCCAGTGCCGGACTGGTCCGGCGAGCTACTGTTCCGTCATCGCCGGTCATCCGGACTCCACGCGCAGGCGAGTCGAAAGACACGGATCACCGGTGACCTGCGCATCGGCCCGCGGACCGCACCGCAACCCGGCGATGGCGCACGGCCGGCGTGACGCAAATCGACGTGCAGAAGCGAATCGGCGGCGAGCATCCGGATGTCCGGCACTACCGTACTTCGATGGCCTGCCTGCGGCCTGATTCGGGCCCCCGACATCCGCCGCACGCGTCGCCGGTCGCGGTGTCCCGTGAGGGCCCGGATCCTCGCATTGCCTCGACCCGACGCCTGGCGGCGGTCACGGAGCATCGGCGCCCCGTGACGGACGCGCTCACTGCCCGACTCGCCCTCATCGCCCCGGACTTCGATCGCGATGGCGAACCGGTCAGTCATTTGCCAAGGCCAGACCACCGCGGGGTAGCCGCGAATCAGGACCGGCAAGCGACGAGAACACAGCTGAACTCCCGCTCCCCCCGGCGCGGACGCTGTTGACGGTGACTGCACGGCCCCATACAATTTCGCGCTTTCCAGCCGTGGGGCCATAGCTCAGCTGGGAGAGCGCCTGCATGGCATGCAGGAGGTCGGCGGTTCGATCCCGCCTGGCTCCACCAGTTATTCGTCGACAGGTTTCCTCGCACAGGCCGCGCGGGAGCCAGACATCAGCTTCACCGCGTCCCCATCGTCTAGAGGCCTAGGACATTACCCTTTCACGGTAGCGACCGGGGTTCGAATCCCCGTGGGGACGCCATTTTACGCAGGGGCCCGGGCAACCGGGCCCTTGTTTTTTGCCTGTCTGGCGCCCTCCTGTCGCCAGGCCAACCGGGCTGTCGGCCACCGCCTCCCGGTGAGACTGCCGCCTCGCGACGTCCGCGGACCCCATCCGCGACGGCCTGCTCGCCGCCAACGACCTGCGTCCGTGCCCGCTTTCGGACGCGAAACCGGCGCCGGCTCCACGTCGTTGGAAAGGTCGCCTGCCCACCCTGGCGGGTCAGGCTTTTCCTACACGAAGCCGCTCCATCGTCCGACTGCGCCGCGCCTGCGGCAGGCGGATGCTTCCCGAACGGTCGATCGGGCCGGAAGGCCAGTGCCATCGGGAGTCGCCACATGGAACGCACGTTGATCGCGGTGGAGCCGGACGTCCCGGGCTGGCAGGTCCGGATCGACCATTACCAGGTCGCCCGCAACGTGGAGCGGTCGGTCGCGATCGCCAGGGCCACGGAAATGGCGCGCGACTGCCACGCGTCGATCGGCGTCCCCACGGGGGTGCGGGTGCACATGCGCTGTGGCGACAACGTGCTGGTCGGCGCCTGCGGCTGAACACGCCCTGCCGGCGGCTCGCGGAACTTCCCTACCCCTGGCTCGGGGTCCACGCCGTGGCCGCCCCGACCCCCGCCTCCGCCGCTTCCCCGCACCGCCGCAGCGTGGCCACGCCGTGCCCGCTCTCGGCCAGGTACTGGAGCCACTTGCCGAGGAAGGTGTTCATGCGCATGCGATGGTCGAGCACTTCCGCCGGCGGCGGGTACATGCCGATCACGTCCTGCCAGCGCCGCCCCACGTAGCAGTGCGTGGCCTCGGCCTGTTTCGCGTCGCGATACAGGCGCAGGAACGCCGACGGGTCCGGCTCCCCGGTAACAGGGTCGATCACGCCATAAGTCAGCCGCAGTTCCGTGGTGTAGACGTGCTGGTGCAGGACGTCGAGCTGGACGTCGAGCCCGTCGCCGATGGTCGAGACATAGCGGCCGGCCTCGAGGTCCGCGGGTTCGAACAGGCGGGTCATGCGCCGGAAGTTCTCCGCGTACAGCGCCATCAGCCAGCCGAAACGGCCCAACCTGGGGATGACGGCATTGCGGGCGGCGACCTCGTGCATGGCCCGATGCTACACGCTGGAATCGCGCGCGTGCAGCATTGACGGATCCACTACGAGCGCCTACGTTAAGTGTTCCTGCGCTGCGTTCACGGTTCGCTGCCGCGCATCCCCGATCGCCGCACCTGCGTGCCCTGCCCTGCGCGCGTACCGCTCAGTACATGACCCGCTGGATCCCCAGCGTCGACATCACCTTGCTCGAGATCTCCTCGATCGACACGTGCGTGGTGCTGAGCACCGGGATGCGTTCGGCCCGGAACAGTTTCTCGGCCGCCGACACCTCGCGCTGGCAGGTGTCCAGCCGGGCGTAGCGGGAGTCGGGGCGGCGCTCCTGGCGGATCTGCTGCAGGCGCACGGGGTCGATCGTCAGGCCGAAAAGCTTCGAACGGTGCGCGCGCAGGCGCGGCGGCAGGCGGTCGTGCTCGAGATCCTCGTCCGTGAGCGGATAGTTGGCCGCGGCGACGCCATGGTGGAGCGCGAGATAGATGCAGGTGGGCGTCTTTCCGGCGCGCGAGACGGCCACCAGGATCACGTCGGCGTGGTCGTAGTTGATCGACATGCCGTCGTCGTGCGTCAGCGCGAAGTTCATCGCATTGATGCGCCGGTGGTAGGTCTCGAAATCGACCATGCCGTGCGCCTGCCCCACCTTCGGCTGCCGCTTCTCGCCGAGTTCGGCCTCGAGCGGATCGATGAAGGGCGCGAACACGTCCAGCATCAGCGCGCCGCTGCGGGCGATGGCCGCCGAAATGTCCGGATCCACCGAGGAATTGACCACGATCGGGCGCACGCCCTGCGCCTCCCCGGTGGCGCGGATGCGGTCTGCGACCTCGAGCGCACGCTCCACGCTGTCGACGAACGGAATGCGGTTGGTGCTGAACTTGGTGCCCGCGAACTGCGTGAGCAGGCTGTGGCCGATGGTCTCGGCAGTGATACCGGTTCCATCGGAGACGTAGAACACCGGTCTGATCGTTGACAACGCTGTCTCCAGGGCCCCGTGCGGATGCCGTGGCCGATGTGGGGGCTAAAATAGCGTTTTCGGTCGGGCAACGCCCGATCCTTGCGTCATTCTCGACTTCGGAGAGTCCACCTTGAACCAGCCTGCCCCGCAGCCGTCGGCCACGACGGCGAACATCCTGTGGCTCCACGACCTGCGGCTGGCCGACCTGGCCCAGGTCGGCGGCAAGAATTCCTCGCTGGGCGAGATGATCGGGGAACTGTCGGGGCTGGGGGTCTCGGTGCCCGGCGGATTCGCGACCACGGCCGATGCGTTCCGGGCCTTCATCGCGCACAACACCCTGCACCAGCGCATCTTCGACCGGCTCGCCACGCTCGACGTGGAGGATGTCGGTGCGCTGACGGCGGCCGGCGGCGAGATCCGCGGCTGGGTCATCGACGCCCCGCTCCACCCGGAGCTCGACGCCGACATCCGCAAGGCCTACGCCCGCCTCTGCGAGGAGAACGGAGGCGGCGACGTCGCGGTGGCGGTGCGCTCCTCGGCCACCGCCGAAGACCTGCCCGATGCCTCCTTCGCCGGCCAGCAGGAAACGTTCCTCAACGTCACCGGCGCCGACGACGTGGTGCGCAAGGTCAAGGAAGTCTTCGCAAGCCTCTACAACGACCGCGCGATCGCCTACCGCGTGCACCATGGCTTCAAGCACGAGGACGTGTTCCTGTCCGCCGGCGTGCAGCTGATGGTGCGCTCGGATGTCGGCGCGTCCGGCGTGCTGTTCACGCTCGATACCGAGTCCGGCTTCCGCGACGTGGTGTTCATAACTTCGAGCTACGGCCTGGGCGAGATGGTCGTGCAGGGGGCGGTGAACCCGGACGAGTTCTACGTCTACAAGCCCACGCTCAAGGCCGGCAAGCCGGCGATCCTGCGCCGTTCGATCGGCGCCAAGCAGCTGCGCATGGTGTACTCCGACCGGCCCGGCGAGCGGGTGCGCACCGAGGACACGCCGGCCGAACTGCGCAACGCGTTCTCGATCTCCGATGCGGACGTGCAGGAACTCGCGAAGCAGGCGCTGGTGATCGAGGACCACTACGGCCGCCCGATGGACATCGAGTGGGCGAAGGACGGCGTGAGCGGCAAGCTGTTCATCGTCCAGGCGCGTCCGGAAACGGTCAGATCGCGTACCCGCGCCACGCAGATCGAGCGCTACTCGCTGGAGCGGCGCGGCGACGTCGTGGCCGAAGGCCGCGCCATCGGCCAGAAGATCGGCAGCGGCGTGGCGCGCGTGGTGCGCCGCCTCGAGGACATGGAGCGGGTGCAGCCGGGCGACGTGCTGGTGGCCGACATGACCGACCCGGACTGGGAGCCGGTGATGAAGCGCGCCTCGGCGATCGTGACCAATCGCGGCGGGCGCACCTGCCATGCGGCGATCATCGCCCGCGAGCTGGGCGTACCCGCGGTGGTCGGCACCGGCAACGCGCTCGACGCGATCGCGGACGGCGTCGAGGTCACGGTGAGCTGCGCCGAGGGCGATACCGGCTACATCTACGCCGGCGCCCTGCCCTTCGAGCGCATCACCACCGACCTGACCTCGATGCCCGAGGCGCCGCTCAAGATCATGATGAACGTCGCCAACCCCGAGCGCGCGTTCGACTTCGGCCAGTTGCCGAACGCCGGCATCGGACTGGCGCGGCTGGAGATGATCATCGCTGCGCACATCGGCGTGCATCCCAATGCCCTGCTCGAATACGACCGCCAGGACGCGGAGACGAAGAAGAAGATCGACGGCAAGACCGCCGGCTACGCCTCGCCGGTCGACTTCTACGTGGACCGCCTCGCCGAAGGCATCGCCACGCTGACCGCATCGGTCGCGCCGCATCCGGTGATCGTGCGCCTGTCGGACTTCAAGTCGAACGAGTACGCGAACCTGATCGGCGGCCAGGCCTACGAGCCGCACGAGGAGAACCCGATGATCGGCTTCCGCGGCGCCAGCCGCTACGTCGATCCGTCCTTCTCCGCGGCCTTCGCGCTCGAATGCCGCGCGGTGCGCAAGGTGCGCAACGAGATGGGCATGGACAACCTGTGGGTGATGATCCCGTTCGTGCGCACGCTCGACGAGGGGCGCAAGGTGATCGAGGTGCTGGCCGCGAACGGCCTGAAGCAGGGCGAGGACGGGTTGAAGATCATCATGATGTGCGAGGTGCCGTCGAACGCGCTGCTGGCGGACGAGTTCCTCGACATCTTCGACGGCTTCTCGATCGGTTCCAACGACCTGACCCAGCTCACCCTGGGCCTGGACCGGGATTCGGCGGTTGTCGCCCACCTGTTCGACGAGCGCAATCCGGCGGTGAAGAAGCTGCTGTCGATGGCCATCAAGGCGGCGCGCGCGAAGGGCAAGTACATCGGCATCTGCGGCCAGGGGCCGAGCGACCATCCCGACCTCGCCCAGTGGCTGATGGAGCAAGGCATCGAATCGGTGTCGCTCAATCCCGACACCGTGGTCGATACCTGGCTGAGGCTGGCGAAGTCCAAGGCGAAGGCGGAGGCCGCCGGCTGACGCTGCGGTTCCGGCGGTGGCGGCCTTTCCCCGGGAGGGTCGCCGCCGTCCTCAATCGCGCCGGCGCATCGCCAGCGCGTCGTAGGCCTCCTGCACCGCCGCCTCGCCGTAACGCTGCTCCAGCCGGCGGACGATGAAGTGGCCGCGCGCGACGTCCTGGTAGTAGTCGGTGAACATCGTGTTCAGTGCCGCGCCGGTGGCGGCGCCCACGATCGGCACCGCCTGCGCGGCGAACTTCTCCGTCACCACCACGCCGAAGCGGGTGGCGACCCGCTCGACCAGCTTGGCCAGCCATTTGCCGGCCTCCTTCGAACCCAGACCCGTAGTGATCCCCCGCCCCGCCACCGTGCGTCCTGCCAGCTCGGCCGACAGGTGGCGCATGACGTCGGCGGTGAAGCCGCGTGCGAGGTAGTAGCCGGTCTCGCTGGCGTCGTCCTGGCCGGAGTGGCCGCCGAGCGCGAACACTTCCAGGCACGCGTGGCGGGTGGAGGGCTCGGCGAGGTCGAAGCCTTCGCTGCGCGCCACGTCGGCCACCGCCCGCATCATGATCGTGGTCGATACCGGCAATTCCAGGAACAGCGCGGTGAAGCCGAACGCGCCCCCGACCGCACCGGTGCCGGCCGCGGCCAGCTTGTGCCAGCGCGTCGAGGCGGCACGGCCGGGAACGTTGGCCATGCTCCACAACGCGGCCTGCGCCGACTTGTACAGCGCCGCCTCGACCGCGCCGTGGATGCGCGCAGACACCTTCCCGGGCAGGGCGCGTACCGCGAACTCCAGCGGCGCGCCGACGAGGTTGGCCATGCGCGCGGTGATCGTCGGCGCCTCGAGCAGCTCGACGGCGCGCTGCAGGTCCGCATGATCGAGGCTGTCCGCCTCGATGCCGCTCGCGCGGGCGATGGTGCGCGTCATGTCCATGCTCCCCGGATGGCCGGCATCGCCAACGCACATCGAAGCGGGGAAACAACCCGGCTCACTGGACGGCCGCGGGCCCCGCCAGCTCGCCCATGAAACGGCGGTAATGGCGCAACTCATCGATCGAATCGCGCACGTCGCTGAGCGCGGTGTGCGCGGCGGTCTTCTTCACCCCCGCAAGCACCTGCGGCGCCCAGCGCCGCGCCAGTTCCTTGAGCGTGCTGACGTCGAGGTTGCGGTAGTGGAAGTAGCGTTCCAGCGCCGGCATCTCGCGATGCAGGAAGCGCCGGTCCTGGCAGATCGAGTTGCCGCACATCGGCGACTGGCCCGGCCCGATCCACCGCGCCAGGAATTCCAGCGTGCGGGCTTCGGCATCCGCCGCAGAAACCCCCTCCTCCAGCACCCGCCGCCACAGGCCCGACCTGCCATGCTGGGTGCGGTTCCAGTCATCCATCGCCTCGAGCGCGGACATCGGGTGCGCGATCGCGAAGACCGGCCCTTCCGCCAGCACGTTGAGCGCGGAATCGGTGACCACGGTGGCGAGTTCGAGGATCGAATCGCGGTCGGTATCCAGGCCGGTCATCTCCAGGTCGATCCAGACCAGGCGGCCCTCGCCATGTGCGGTGTCGTGCAGTGCCATGCGCTCGCAGTCGTTGCCGGGAAGCGGCATGATACCCCGGCGCCCATTCGCCCCGACGGCCATGCCCCCGAACGCCTCCCTCGCCCACTACGCGATCCTGACCGCCATGCTCGCGCCGGCGTTCTTCCTGACCGCGACCGCGGCGCTGCTGGCGTCGGCCAACGCGCGCCTGGCCCGCATCATCGACCGCGCACGCACCCTGCTCGAGGACCTGGCCGAGAGCGAGGACGTCGAGGAACGTGCGCTGCTGGAGCGTCGGATCGCGGTGCAGCGCCGCCGCAGCCTGACCATCCTGCGCGCCAGCCAGCTGCTGTACGTGGCGATCAGCTGCTTCGTCGCCACCAGCCTGCTGGTCGCCGGCGATTCGTTCTTCAACCACGTGTTCGGCCAGTGGCCGACGATCATGGCGGTGCTGGGGGTGCTGTCGATGTTCGGCTCGAGCCTGCTGCTGGCGAGCGAGGCGTCCATGGCGGTGCGCGCGGTGAACGACGAGATGGACGACGGCCACCGCTACGCCAACCGGCGCAGTCCGCTGCTCTGACGCGGCCTTCGCAGGCCGTTGGGGAACAGCATGGCGGCGACCGGGCCGTGACGCGGCGCGGGACGCGGCCACGCCGCACTTCGGCAGGTCTCAGCTGGCGCCCGGCGGGCCGCCCTGTCCGTCCAGCGGCGGCTTGCCGCGCTTGGCCCGGAAATAGTTGCTGAGCCGGCGCCCGGCCTCCTCGCCCAGCACCCCTCCGTTCACGGCGACGCGGTGGTTGTGGCGCGGGTCGGCCAGCAGGTCGAACACGCTGCCGCAGGCACCGGTCTTGGGATCGGCCGCACCGTAGACCAGCCTCGCCACGCGCGCATGCACGATCGCCATCGCGCACATCGCGCACGGCTCGAGCGTCACGTACAGCGTGGCGCCCGGCAGCCGGTGGTTGCCCAGCGCCTGCCCGCCGGCCCGCAGCGCCACGATCTCGGCATGCGCGGTGGGATCGTGCGTAGCGATGTTGCGGTTGAAGCCTTCGCCGATGAGGCGGCCGTCGGCGGCCACCAGCACCGCGCCGACCGGGATCTCGTCGAACTCGCGCTCGGCGCGCTCGGCCAGTGCGAACGCCTGCTGCATCCAGCGCTCGTCGTCCTGTGCGCTACCGGCCGGTTGTTCGTGCGCGTCGTGCATCAGCATCGCCAGCGTCGGGTCACCAGCGCTGGTGCACGTGCGGCCGGATGTCCTCATCGTAGATCCGGGCGACCGCCGACATGGTCGCCTCGGGCAACGGCGGCAGTTCGGCCGCGGCGAGGTTGGCGAGCGCCTGGGCGGGCGTGCGGGCGCCGGGAATGACCACGCTCACCGCCTCGTCCATCAGGATCCAGCGCAAGGCGAGCTGGACGAGGGTCGCAGCCTCGGGCACCAGCGGCCGCAGCTTCTCCACCGCGGCCAGCCCGACCTCGTAGGGCACGCCGGCGAAGGTCTCGCCCACATCGAAGGCCTCGCCGTGGCGGTTGAACCGGCGATGGTCGTCTTCCTCGAAACGCGTGTCGGCGCGGAACTTGCCTGTGAGCAGCCCGCTGGCCAGCGGCACGCGCACGATCACCGCGACGCCGCGACGCTTCGCCTCGCGGAAGAACAGGTCCGCCGCTCGCTGGCGGAACATGTTGTAGATGATCTGCACGCTCGCCACGTTCGGGTATTCGATGGCCTTGAGCGCTTCCTCCACGCGCTCCACGCTCACGCCGTAGTGGCGCAGCTTGCCACGCTCCACCAGGCGATCCATGTGGTCGAAAAGTTCGGGGTGGTAGTACGCGTCGGTCGGCGGGCAGTGCAGCTGCAGCAGGTCCAGGCAATCGGTCTGCAGGTTCTGCAGGCTGCGGTCGATCCAGCCTTCCAGGTTGGCCACCGTGTATCCGTCCACCGTCTGCGCCGGCAGGCGGCGGCCAGCCTTGGTGGCCACGAACGGGCGCTCGCCGCCACGCTCCTTCAGCACCCGTGCGATCAGGCGCTCGGAATGGCCGTCGCCGTAGACGTCGGCGGTATCGATGAAATCCAGGCCGGCGTCGAGTGCCGCGTGCAGCGCGGCCAGCGACGTGACGTCGTCGACCTTGCCCCAGGCCGCACCGATCGCCCAGGCGCCGAACCCGATCTCGCCGACGGTATGGCCGGTTCGGCCGAAGGGTCTGGACTGCATGCGGTTCTCCGTCAGTTGCGGCGGCGCGCCCGCATCACGGGCGCCGAGCGGCCGGCGTGGCCACATCGATGGGATTCTACCGCCAGGGATGCATCGCGCCCCTCGGATTGCTGCGCAGACCAACTGGTCCGCCAGCCGGATCCTCGAGGTGGCAGGTGACTTCTGCGGGCCGCCAGGCCCCGCGCCGCACCGGAGTCCACCCTGTCGCCATGAGGCGAGAGCGCCTGATCAGCCGCCGTAGCTCCAGACCTGCGCATCCCCTCCATGGCTGCGGGTCCGCCAGAACGAACGCGACAGCTTTTCCCGGCCACGGGTGCGGCTGATCAGCCGGTCGCCGAGTTTGGCCGTGCTGGTCGCCTCTACCATTGCCGTGCGGCCGTCGGGCGCAATCACCACCGAACCGATGTCGTAGCTGACATCGATCGTGAGCAGGCCGCCGGTCTGTTCCGACATCTGGCGCATGAACCCCAGCATCTTCCGGCTCAGGTCGCAGGATTCGGATCCGTTCAATGTCGTGCTCCCGGGCCGTCCGCCGGTGCGATCGACCACCGCGAGGCTGTAGTCGTCGGCCATGCCGGCGCATACGGCTTCCTCGTCGAACGCACGCAGGGCTTCGAGCTGTTCCCGGTAATGGGCACGCACGTCGGCTTCGTCGATCGAACGACCCTGCTCATACGCCACCACGGCACCAATCCCCAGACCAGCCACGAGCAACAGCTTCCCCAGCATCAGGTTCCCTCCCCGTTCGATCCCGAATCATCAGGCCCGCCCCCGCGGGCCCGGGGGCGATCTTACTCCCACTCGATCGTCGCCGGCGGCTTGCCCGAGATGTCGTAGACCACGCGCGAGATGCCGCGCAATTCGTTGATGATGCGGTTGGAGACCGTGCCGAGGAACTCGTACGGCAGGTGCGCCCAGTGCGCGGTCATGAAGTCGATGGTCTCCACCGCGCGCAGCGCGATCACCCACTCGTAGGCGCGCGCATCGCCCACCACGCCGACGGACTTCACCGGCAGGAACACCGCGAAGGCCTGGCTGGTCCTGTCGTACAGGTCGGCCTTGCGCAGTTCCTCGATGAAGATCGCATCGGCCTTCGCCAGCAACTCCGCATACTCGCGCCTGACCTCGCCGAGGATACGCACGCCCAGTCCGGGGCCCGGGAACGGATGGCGGTAGACCATGGTGCGCGGCAGGCCGAGTTCGACCCCCAGCCGACGCACCTCGTCCTTGAACAGCTCGCGCAACGGCTCCACAAGGCCGAGCTTCATGTGGGCGGGCAGGCCGCCCACGTTGTGGTGGCTCTTGATCACGTGGGCCTTGCCGGTCCTGCTTCCGGCCGACTCGATCACGTCGGGGTAGATCGTGCCCTGCGCCAGCCATTTCGCGTTGGCGAGCTTCGCCGACTCCTCCTCGAAGATCTCGACGAACAGGTTGCCGATGATCTTGCGCTTGGCCTCGGGATCGGCGACGCCCGCCAGCGCCTCGAAGTAGCGGTCGGCCGCATCCACCCGCACCACGCGCACGCCCATGTGCTCGGCGAACATCGCCATCACCTGGTCGCCTTCCTGCCAGCGCAGCAGGCCGGTGTCGACGAAAACGCAGGTCAGCTGGTCGCCGATGGCCCTGTGCAGCAGCGCGGCTACCACCGACGAGTCCACGCCGCCGGACAGGCCCAGCACCACCTCGTCCGAACCGACCTGTTCGCGCACGCGCGCGATCTGGTCGTCGATGATGTGGGCCGCGGTCCACAGCGTGGCGCAGCCGCACACGTCCACCGCGAAACGCCGCAGCAGGGTCTGCCCCTGCAGGGTGTGCGTGACTTCGGGATGGAACTGCACGCCGTACCAGCGCCGGTCCTCGTTCGCCATCGCGGCGACCGGGATGCGATCGGTGGCGGCGGTGATGGCGAATCCGGGTGGCACCTGGGAGACGTGGTCGCCATGGCTCATCCAGACGTTGAGCCGCGCCTTGCCCGGATGGTCGGTCAACCCCGAGAACAGCGCGTCCGGCGAGACGATCTCGACCTCGGCATGCCCGAACTCGCGCTGGTCCGCGGCCTCGGTGGCACCGCCCAGCTGCGCCGCCATCGTCTGCATGCCGTAGCAGATGCCGAGCAGCGGCAGGCCGCAATCGAACACTTCCCGGGGCGCGGCGGGCGCGCCCGGCAACGTGGTCGATTCCGGGCCACCGGAGAGGATGATGCCCTTCGGCGCGAACGTCGCGATCTCGGCCGGGTCGTGGTCCCAGGCCCAGATCTCGCAGTAGACCCCGAGTTCGCGGATTCGGCGCGCGATCAGCTGGGTGTACTGCGCGCCGAAGTCGAGGATCAGGATCTTGTCGCTGTGGATGTCGGTCATGCGGCGGGTTCGGATTGAATCGCGGGAAAAGTGGGGATCAACGTCTTGCTTCGGTCGCCATCCGGACCGCCAGGCCCGCCAGCACGGTGGCCATCAGCCAGCGCTGCATGCGGGCCCATGTCGGATGGCCCGCCAGCAGGGCCGCGACCGCACCGGCGCAGCACACGATGGCGGCGTTGACGGCGACGCTGATCGCGATCTGCGCCGTCCCCAGCGCCAGCGTCTGGCCGAACACGTTGCCCTGCGCGGGATCGATGAACTGCGGCAGCAGCGACAGGTACATCACCGCGATCTTCGGATTGAGCAGGTTGGTGAGAAAGCCCATGGCGAACAGCCTGCGCGGGCTGTCGGCCCGCAGCGTCCTGACCTCGAACGGCGAACGCCCGCCCGGGCGGATCGCCTGCCAGGCCAGCCACAGCAGGTAGACCGCACCCGCGATTCTCAACGTGTCGTAGGCAAAGGGCACCGCCATGACCAGCGCGGTGATGCCGACCGCGGCGCACAGCATGTAGAACACGAACCCGAGCGCGACGCCGGCGAGCGACACCAGGCCTGCGTTGCGCCCCTGGCAGATCGATCGCGAGACCAGGTAGACCATGTTCGGCCCGGGCGTCAGCACCATGCCCAGCGCGATCAGGGAGAACGCGATCAGGCTCGACAGCTCTGGCATGGAGTCCCCTTCCCGGTATGGACCTGCCCGCGTCGACGGGCAGTGATCGATGGCGACGGCGTGATGCTGCTGCGTGATGCTGCCGGATGGGCCGGCCTTCGCAGGCCGGGCATCGCGTGGTTCGCGCGACGTTGCGCGCGAGCGAGCGCCTAGCTCATCCGGTAGTTCGGCGGTTCCTTGGTGATCTGCACATCATGGACGTGGCTTTCGCGCTGCCCGGCGCCGGAGACTTTCACGAACTGCGGCTTCCTGCGCATCTCTTCGATGCTCGCGCAGCCGACGTAGCCCATGGTCGCGCGCAGTCCGCCGGCGAGCTGGTGGACCACGCCGCTGAGCGGTCCGCGGTACGGCACCCGGCCCTCGATCCCTTCCGGCACCAGCTTGTCGGCTTCGCTGGCATCCTGGAAATAGCGGTCCTTGCTGCCCTTCTCCATCGCCCCCAGCGAGCCCATGCCGCGGTAGCTCTTGTAGCTGCGGCCCTGGAACAGCTCGGTCTCGCCAGGCGATTCCTCGGTGCCGGCGAACAGGCCGCCGATCATGATCGTGGATGCGCCAGCTGCGAGCGCCTTGCCCAGGTCGCCGGAATAGCGGATGCCGCCATCGGCGATCAGCGGGATGCGGTCCTGCAGCGCTTCGGCCACCATCGACACCGCGGTCACCTGCGGCACGCCGACGCCGGCGACCATGCGCGTGGTGCAGATCGAACCCGGGCCCACGCCCACCTTCACCGCATCGGCACCGACATCCATCAAAGCCAGCGCGGCATCGCCGCTGACGATGTTGCCGGCGACCACCTGCAGGTTCGGGAAGGTCTTCTTGACCCAGGCCACTCGGTCGAGCACGCCCTGGGAATGGCCATGCGCCGTGTCCACCACCACCACGTCCACGCCGGCGGCGACCAGCAGCTCCACGCGATGTTCGGTGTCGCCACCCACGCCCACCGCGGCGCCGACCAGCAGTTGTTCGTCGGCGTCGTAGGCGGCGTTGGGGTTGTCGGACTTCTTCTGGATGTCCTTGACCGTGATCAGGCCGCGCAGCTCGAACGCATCGTTGACCACCAGCACCTTCTCGATGCGGTGCTTGTGCAGCAGTCCGATGACCTCGTCGTCGCTGGCGCCTTCGCGCACCGTGACCAGGCGGTCCTTCTTGGTCATGATGTTGCGGACCGGGTCGTCGAGCTTCTTCTCGAAGCGCATGTCGCGGCCGGTGACGATGCCGACCAGGCGGCCTTCGTCGACCACCGGCACGCCGGAGATGCGGCGCGCGCGGGTGAGCTTGAGCACCTCGCCGATGGTGGTCTCGGGGCTGACCGTGAACGGTTCGCGGATCACCCCGGCCTCGAAATTCTTGACCTGCTGCACCTCGGCCGCCTGGCGTTCGGCGCTGAGGTTCTTGTGCACGATGCCGATGCCGCCGAGCTGGGCCATGGCGATCGCCAGGCGCGCTTCGGTCACGGTGTCCATCGCCGCCGACACGATCGGCAGGTTCAGGCGCAGGGATTTCGTGAGGGGGGTGGCGAGCGAGACGTCCTTGGGCAGGACGGTGGAATGCGCGGGGACGAGGGAAACGTCGTCGTACGTCAGTGCTTCAGCCTGGATGCGGAGCATCGGCAGTCCCGGGATCGGTGGGGAAGCGCGGCATTATACCGCGCTGCGGCAACGCCCGGCACCGTGCCGGTGGTCCGCAGCGTGCCGGCCGGACGCGCAATCCACGCCCGGGGCCGCGCCTGTGACCAAGGCTCATGCATCGACTCGCCGGCTGTCGACCACGCGCCGGGGCGAGCGGCCAATGCCCGCATCCCTGCAGCGACCGGTGCGGGAGCAACCACCCGCCCGCGCCCGGCCCGGGATCCTGCGATCAGGCCACCGCGCGGGTGCCTCGCGTCCACGCGCCGACGGGCAAGAGCCCGCCACGGTGCAGCCCCGGGCTCAGCCGGGGCGACCCCTCACCCCGCGCAGTTCACGCGCCAGCAGCCACAATGCGCCGGCGAGGTATGGCAGGCACGCGGGAACCCACATCACCAGCCCGGCGAGTTGCTGGTCGACCAGCGCCTCCATTCCCAGGCGGGGCGCCCGCTCCGCGTAGACCGGGTACAGCACTCGTCCGGAAAACGTCAGCAGCGCTCCCAGGAAGCCCATCTGCATCATGACGACCACCACCGCCACGGCGCCCGCGAGCGCTCCCCCCGAATCGTCCCGCAGCCGCTGCCACAGCAGCGCCCACAGCCACAGGCCGGCGAGCAGGAAGCTGCCGTGCATCAGCCAGTGCACCGGCTCGCTGCGCAGCGCCAGGTCCAGGACCGCGGGCAGGTGCCAGCCCCACATCACCGCGACGTTCGTGGCCGTGGCGAACGCGAGCGAGAGCGCCACCGGCTGCGGCAGTGCGCGCAGTGCGCGATGCAGCGTCCGCGACCACGCCACCGGCAGCGCCGCCGCGAGCACCGCGACCGGGCGCGCGGCGAGCAGCAGCGGCGGCGCCACCGCCAGCAGCAGCATGTGCTGCGCCATGTGCGCCGCCAGCGACCATTCGCCCAACGCGTCGAAGGGCCAGACCGTCGCCAGCAGCAGCGCCACCAGGCCCGCCGCGCAGGCAGCGGCTTGCGCGCGCGAAACGCCACGGCCGGCATGTCCGCCACGCCACAGCCGGGCGATGCCGAGCGCATACGCCGTCGCGAACATCAGCAGCGGCACCAGCAGCCAGGGCGACAGGGACCAGGCCTCTTGCAGCGCCGGCGGTCCCTCGCCACGCGAATGCGCGGTCGCAAGTCCCGGCACCACGGCCACCATCAAGACGCAGGCGGGCCTCCACATCCGGCGCCGGACCTGCAACGGAGACGCGTGATGCTGTTCTGGCTGAAGGTCACCCACATCGGCAGCATGGCGGTCTGGTTCACCGGGCTGTTCCTGATGGCGCGCCTGTTCGCGGCACGCAGGCGCGGGCAGCGCGATGGCCGCGACGCGTTCTTCAACCCGGTGGCGAACCGCCTGTTCTTCCGCATCGCCACGCCGGCGGGCGTGCTGACCATCGGTTTCGGAATGGCGCTGATTCCCTGGGCGACGCCCGGCGGCTGGCTGGTGGCCAAGCTGTGCCTGGTGACCCTGGTGGTGCTGCTGCACCTGTGGCTCGGGGCGCACCTGCATGCGCTGGGGCACGGCCGGCGCGTGCGCGGCATCGCGCTCCTCACTGGTGTCCTGGCGTGGGCACCGCTGGTCCTGCTGCTCGCGATCGCCGCGCTCACCGGCGCCAAGCCCCGCAGCGCGGGCGATCTGCCGGCGCCCGGCGGCGCCCGGACCGCGGAGCCTGTCGCTCATTCGTCCAGCGCCTCGTCGGCCGCGTCCGCGGAGTCCTCGCCCGGGCAGTGACCGTAGACGCCGATCCCGTGACCGAAGGTCAGCGTGCCGCCCAGCCATCCGACCACCAGCACCATCAGCAGCGTGAACGACGATTGCAGCAGGGCCCATGGCCAGACGGCCGCATGGTCCGGGGCCCGCAGCCAGACGCCCATCGCCGCCAGCGCCAGCAGCATCACCCCTGCCACGAAATGGCTCCAGACCGAGACGTGGCGGCGCGCGAGCGGAATCAGGAACATGTCGGCCATCCCGAGCACGGCCGCCAGCAGGCCGCTGCCCAGGCCGAGCACGTTCAGCCACCACGCCGCCGTCGCCCAGAACCCGTTGCCCGTCCACAGGAACAGCGCATCCGCCGGCAGCAGCAGGCTGAGCGCCGTGACCGGATAGACCACGATGATCGGATGCAGCGGATGCTGGCGGAAGGCCACGCGGCTGGGAACCGTGGGGCTGCGCTCTTCGGCGACGGGTTGCTCGAGGGTCTTGCGCATGCGCCGGGTCACTCGCAGGGAAGGAGCAGGAACATCGGCAGCGCGGTGAAGCCGATCGCGACCGCGGCCAGCAGCGACAGGATCGCCACCAGCCGCGCGGCGAACGTGCCGTCCCGGGTGCCCGCCACCGTGCGCAGGCGTCGCCACGCACGCAGCCCGATCCAGCCCACCGCCACCAGCGCCAGCACGGTGGCGGCGCCCATCGCCAGGCGCGTCGCCGCATCGCCCCAGCCGCGTGCGCAGCCCAGGCCCTGCAGCGAATAGACCGTGGCGAAGTGCAGGCCCCACGCCAGCATCGGCGAGGCGATCCACGAGAAGCGGCGCGGGCGCGGCGGTGCGTTCATTGCAGCACCGGGAACAGGTGCAACACCGCCCACCCGATCGCGGCCTGGACCAGCGCATAGCGCAGGAAGGCATGCGCGACGCGCCATTCGAGCCCGCGTCCGGCATGCTCGTGGCCGCGCACGACGCGCGCGCAGACGAACCCGCACAGCAGCGCCGCCACCGCGAGATGCAGCGCGCAGAACCCCGCCAGCGTCCAGACCACCGCGGCGTAGGCATGTGCCTGCGGCGCGCCGACCGACATCGCCAATACCGCCGGGTGCGCGAGCGCGAATCCCGCGGCCGCCAGGGCGGCCAGCGCCATCGCCGTGGCAGCGCGGCGTCCCTGCCCGCCACGCAGCGAGGCGGTTGCGCGCCGGCCCGCGAGCCCGGCACCCACGAGCAGCAGCAGGGGCCACAGCTGCGAGCCGCGGAGCGCCGCGGGAGGCTGTCCCGCCGGCGGCCATGCCGCCGCGCCCAGCCACAGGTAGAAGTAGGCGAACACCAGCGAGGCGAACAGCGAGCCGACGATCAGCAGCGTGCCCACCACCGCCCACCAGCCCGGGGCGTTGCGGCAGGCGTATTGCGGCGGCAGCGATGTGCCCTGCCCCGCCTCGACCCGGTCCGGCGCCCCGCGGTGCCCGGTGGTCCAGGCCCAGCCGACGAACAGCGCCACCAGCGGCAGCAGGCAGGCGGCGGCCAGCGCGTACAGCCCGGCGATGAAGCACGCCAGCAGCGCCGCGATCACCAGCGCGCAGGCCAGTGGCAGCCACGAGGAGCCGGACAGGAACACCACCTGCTCCGGGCGCGCCGAGACCGGGCCGGTGCCCAGCAGTTCGCGCCGTCCGCTGGCCGGGTCGCCGAGCAGGCCGTCGGTGCGCGCGCTGCGCGCGGCCAGGCCGCGGTCGTGCCACAGCGGATACAGGTCCGCCACCACCGGCATCGAGGCGAAGTTGTAGTTCGGGACCGGTGCGCGCAGCGCCCATTCCAGCGTGCCGGCCCGCCACGGGTTCGCGCGCGCACGCCGGCCGTGGGCGAAGCACAGGCCCGCATCGATGAGGATCGCGACGATCCCCACCGCCAGCAGGAAGCCCGCGGCGGTGGACAGCAGGTTGAGCCATTCCACGCCCAGTTGCGGCGAATAGGTGGACACCCGCCGCGGCATGCCCAGCAGGCCGGTCAGGTGCATCGGCAGGAAGGTCAGGTTGAAGCCGACGAATACCAGCCAGAACGCCGTGCGGCTGGTGCTCTCCGAGGACATACGTCCCGTGGCTAGCGGCAGCCAGTAGTACAGCCCGGCGAACAGCGGGAACATCATCCCGCCGATCAGCACATAGTGCAGGTGCGCGACCACGAAGTGGGTGTCGTGCGCCTGCCAGTCGAACGGCACGAAGGCCAGCATCACCCCGGTCAGCCCGCCGAGCACGAACACGACGAAGAAGCCGAAGATGTGCAGCATCGGCAGCCGCAGCCAGGGCCGCCCGGACCACAGCGTCGCGATCCAGGCGAACACCTGGATCGAGGTCGGGATCGCCACCGCCATGCTCGCCGCGCTGAAGAACGCCAGCGCCAGCAGCGGGATGCCGACCGCGAACATGTGGTGCACCCACAGCCCGAAGCTGAGGAAGCCGGTGGCCACCAACGCCAGCACGATCCAGGAATATCCCACCACCGGGCGCCGCGCGAAGGTCGGCACCACCATCGACACCATGCCCGCCGCCGGCAGGAAGATGATGTAGACCTCCGGATGCCCGAACAGCCAGAACAGGTGCTGCCACAACAGCGGATCGCCACCCAGCGCGGGATCGAAGAACACGAATCCGAACGCGCGCTGCAGCTCCAGCAGGATGCTGGCCAGGATCAGCGGCGGGAACCCCAGCGCGATCATGAAGGCCGTCACCAGGATCGCCCAGGCGAACAGCGGCATCTTCCGGATGTCCATGCCCGGCGCCCGCGTGACCAGCACCGCCACGATCAGCTCCACCGCCGCGGTCACCGCCGCGATCTCGGCGAAGGTCACGCCGATCAGCCAGAAATCGGGCCCCTTTCCCGGCGAGAACGTGGCGTCGGTCAGCGGCACGTACATGAACCAGCCGCCATCGGGCGCCGCGTCGAACAGCAGGCTCGAATACAGGAACAGTCCGCCGAACAGGTAGCACCACCAGCCGAACGCGCTCAGCCGCGGGAACGGCAGGTCGCGCGCGCCGATCATCTTCGGCAGCAGGTACATCGCGAAGCCTTCCATGATCGGCACCGCGAACAGGAACATCATCGTGGTCCCGTGCAGGGTCACGAACTGGTTGTAGCGGCGCGGGTCCAGCACCTCGGCGTCGAACCAGGCCAGCTGCAGGCGGATGAACATCGACAGCAACCCGCCCACCAGCAGGAACACGAAGCCGGTGGCGATGAAGCGCACCGCGATCGTGCCGTGGTTGACCGCGGTCAGCTGGCCGGCCAGGCCCGGCCCGTTGCTCCAGATGCGCGCCAGCGCATCGAGCCGGCGCGCGTTCTCCCCCGCTTCCATCGCGTCCATCGCGCGCGCGTCGCCCGGCGTGCCGCTCATCGCGCCGCCCCATCGTCGGCGACGACCGCGTTCTCGCGCAGCCAGGCCCGGTAGGCGCGCGCATCCAGCACATCGACCCGGAACGCCATCCGCGCATGCTCGAGTCCGCAGAACTCGGCGCATTGCCCGCGCATCGGCACCGTGCGGTCCGCGCGCAGGCGCAGCAGGTTGGTGCGCCCGGGAATCGCATCGACCTTGCCGCCCAGGCGCGGGATCCAGAAGCTGTGGATCACGTCGATGCTGCCGACGTGGAACTCGACCATCTCGCCCAGCGGCATCGCCAGGCGGTCGACCGAGGCCGCACGGACGACGCCGTCGCGGTCGAGGTACTCGAACTCCCAGCGCCACTGGCGCGCGGTTACGCGCACCACGTGGGCGACATCGGCGCCGCTTCCGGTCACCCGGTCGCTCGCGAGCGTTCCGTACACCAGCAGCGCCGCCAGCAACACCGTCGGCAGGGCCACGCCGCCGGCGAGGATCAGCCGCCCGCCCGCGCGTGGGGCCAGTCCGCGCCCTCGCCGCATCGCCAGCAGCACCAGCGCCAGCACCAGCGTCCACGCGGCGCACGCGCCGGCGAACATCAGCCACCAGCCGGTGGCGATTTCCTCCGCGGCCGGGCCGGCCGGATCGAGTGCGGACTGGGGCCCACCGCATGCGGCCAGCAGCAGCGCCAGGGACGCTGCCCCGAAGACCGACCGGCGAATGGTGCGCCAACGAGCGACGATGGTTCCTGCCTCCGACACGCAGCACGACGCTGCCGACCCGCACACGAACCGGCAGTGTGGCGCCGCGGCCGTGAAATCACTGCGAGCGGCAGCGCCCCACGCGACCGGGCGTCAGCGATCCGCCGCCTCGGCGGCCTCGAGCGTGTTCTGCATCAGCGTCGCCACCGTCATCGGCCCCACCCCGCCCGGCACCGGCGTGATCCAGCTCGCGCGTTCGGCAGCGGCGGCGAATCCGACATCGCCGGTCAGGCGGCCGTCGTCGAGCCGGTTGATGCCGACGTCGATCACCACCGCGCCCGGCCTCACCCACTCGCCCGGGACCAGCCCGGGCCGGCCCACCGCGACCACCAGGATGTCGGCCTCGCCTACATGCCGTCGCAACACCTCGTGCGGGGTGAACTTGTGGCAGCTGGTGACCGTGCAGCCGGCGATCAGCAGTTCCAACGCCATCGGCCGGCCGACGTGGTTGCTCACGCCGACGATCGTCGCGCTGCGGCCGCGTACCGGCCGGTCGGTATACGCCAGCAGCGTGGTGATGCCGCGCGGCGTGCACGGACGCAGGCCGAACTGGCGCAGCGCCAGGTGGCCGACGTTCTCCGGGTGGAAGCCGTCGACGTCCTTGCGCGGATCGATGCGGTGGATCAGCCGGGTGGCATCGGCGATGCCCGGCAGCGGCAACTGGACGAGGATGCCGTGCACCGCCGGATCGGCGTTGAGCCGGTCGATCAGGCCGAGCAGCTCGGCCTCGCCGGTGCCGGCCGGCAGGTCGAAATCGAAGGCCTGGATGCCGACCTTCTCGGCCGCGCGACGCTTGTTGCGCACGTACGACTGCGACGCGGGATCGCTGCCCACCAGCACCACCGCCAGCCCCGGCCGTGCCCGCCCCTGGGCGACGCGTGCGTCGACCCGCAGGCGCAGTTCGTCGAGCAGGGAATCGGCGATGCGCTTGCCGTCGAGGATGCGTGCGGTCATGCGGCGTGGAAGGCGGAATCGGGAGCGCGTATTGTCTCACGACCCCGCCGCAGCCAAGGAGCGAGCCATGGACACCGATGCCGACACCGTGCAGATCGAGGCCGCCGTGTTCCGACGCCTGCGCCAGCACCTGCTGGAGGCGCGGCCGGACGTGCAGAACATCGACCTGATGATACTCGCCGGCTTCTGCCGCAACTGCCTGGCCGACTGGTATCGCGAGGCCGCGCAGTTGCAGGGCCTCGTCATGACCCGCGACGAGGCTCGAGAAGCGGTCTACGGCGAGCCGTTCGCGGACTGGAAGGCCAGGCACCAGCGCGAGGCGACGCCGGAACAGCTCGCCGCGTTCGAGGCGGCTCGCGCGCGCCACGGCTGAGGATCCATGCGCCGGATGCTGGTGACCCTGCTGCTGGTGCCGGTGCTGGCCTACGTCGCGCTGTGCGCGATGCTGTTCCTTGCGCAGCGCAAGCTGGTCTACCTGCCGGACTACACGCACGTTCCGCGCGCCGGCACCGATTACGCGCTCGACCGCGACGACGTCACCCTGCGCGGCTGGATCGTCAATCCGGGCCGGCCGGCGGCCATCGTCTATTTCGGCGGCAACGCCGAGGCGGTGCAGGCCAACGCGGGGGATTTCGCGCGCTGGTTCCCCGGCCACAGCGTGTACCTGCTCGCCTACCGCGGTTATGGCGCCAGCGACGGCACGCCCGCGGCTTCCGAGCTGCTCGACGATGCGCTGGCTTTCTTCGACGACGTACAGACACGCCACCCGGGCAAGCCGGTCTCCGCGATCGGCCGCAGCCTCGGCAGCGGCATCGCCGCCCACGTCGCCGCACGCCGGCCGGTCGACCGGCTGGTGCTGGTCACGCCCTTCGACAGCCTCGCGAACGTCGCACAGGCGCACTATCCGTGGCTGCCGGTACGCTGGCTCATGCGCGAACGCTATCCTGCCGTCGACGCACTGCGCGACTATCCGCGACCGGTGCTGGTGCTGCGCGCCGGTCGCGACGAGGTGATCCCGGGGGCGAACACCGATGCGCTGCTGCGCGTGTTGCCACGGGCCGGCGTGGTGTCGATCCAGGCGGCCGGACACAACGACCTCCATGCGTCCCCGGCATACGGCGAGGCCATGGCGGCGTTCTTGCGCTGAGCATTGCCGGGCCGTCCCTGCGGCAACGTCGGCGATTCCCCAAGGGCCCGTGTCGTCGCCTGCGGACGACCCTGCCGGTACCTCAGGGACGCGTGGGCGTCACCGGGCACCGCGGGAGTCCCACCTCGGGGTCGCAGTGATTGCAGCACCTGGGTTGCGGGGCGGCTTCCGTCGAGGGCAGCGCCTGCTCCGGGCCCGGCACCGTGAACCGCGAAACCGGCGCGCGGACCGTGGACGGCATCGACGGTGCCGGCGCCAGCGTCGCCAGCTCCTCCGCCGGCCGCAGTTGCAGCAGCACCGACCAGTCCTGCCGGTTGAGGTCGCAGGCGTAGGCGCTCTCGGGCGAGCATTCCGGATCGCTCGCCAGGCGCATCGGCAACCGGTCGAAGCGGTCGCCCGGCGTCAGCCGCAACCGGCGCATGGCCACTGCGTCGTAGACGTTGCCGCCGACCAGGTAGGCGCTGCGCGCATGGTCGGCGTCCACGCCGATGCCCACCACCACGTCGCAGTGCATCGCCAGGCCCGGTTCGTTGCCGCTGAGCAGGGTCGCCAGTTCGCTGAAGCCGTAGGTACGCGCGGTGCCGCGCACGTAGCAGAGCATGTCGCCCGTCCGGACCTGGGAAGCCAGCGGGTTGGCCACCCGGTACGGACTGAGGAACGGTTCGCGGTAGGCGCGGCGCACATAATTCAGATGGCTGGCAGACCCGTCGAAACCGGGCACCGCCGCCCGGCGCATCACCCAGGAGACGAACGCCGCCGACCACGGGGTGTCGACCACGAATGCGCGGCACGAAGGTGCTGGCATGTCGCCGTAGGCGCAGTCGCCCGCCCCCGCCTGCCAGAGCAGGCCGCTGCCACGCCAGTACTCGATCACCCGCTGCCAGGCCGGCTCGCCATCCGCCAGCCGCGCGCGCTCGGCCTCGCGGACCTTCATCGATCCGATCCGGCCCTCGGTGTCGATCAGGGGGCGGTACCACTGCCGGTGCTCCTCGCAGGCCGCCGCGGCGATGCGCGCAGGCACCTCGGCGGCCTGGATCGCCTGCACGGACAGCTTCAGGCAGGGGTCGGCGGCCGCGGCCGGGACCGGCGCCATCCAGGCGCACAGCAGCAACACGACGATGGGCAGGCAGGCAAACCGTGCGGGCATGGGGCAACCGGTCAGGCGACGGAGAGACGACGACACGCATCGTGCAGCAAACCGCGTGAAACGCGAGGGATGCTGCGCGCCGGCGCCTGGCCCCCTCGCGCGGCGCCGCGACGTCCGCACGCGGGCGAGCGTCATCCGGCGCAGAACGCGGCGTAGTCGATGTAACCCGGGAACGGCACGCCCGGAGCGCACAACGGGCAGTCCGGATCCGGCGCCAGCCGCGTCTCGCGGAAGCGCATGGCCAGCGCATCGAAATGCAACAGGCGCCCGGCCAGCGGCTCGCCGATGTGCAGCAGCAGCTTGAGCGCCTCGGTGGCCTGCAGCGTGCCGATCACGCCCGGCAGCACGCCCAGCACGCCGACCTCGCTGCAGTTGGGCGCGGCCTCGGGCGGCGGCGGCGCCGGGAACAGGCAGCGGTAGCACGGCGCGCGGCCTCGCTGGCGCCCGGCGTCGAACACGCCGACCTGCCCTTCGAAGCGGTGCACCGCGCCGTAGACCAGCGGTTTGCCCAGGTGCACGCAGGCATCGTTGAGCAGGTAGCGCACCGGGAAGTTGTCGCCGCCGTCGATCACCACGTCCGCGTCGGCGATCAGCCGCTCGACGTTGGCCGAGTCCAGGCGCTCGGCGACGGGGTCGATCGCCACCCGCGGATTGAGCGCCGACAGCCGCGTGTGCGCCGACTCCACCTTGGGCACGCCGGTGTCGGCATCGACGTGCAGGATCTGTCGCTGCAGGTTGCTGCGGTCAACCACGTCGTCGTCCACCAGCCGCAGGTGCCCGACCCCGGCCGCGGCCAGGTAGAACGCCGCCGGCGATCCCAGGCCGCCGGCGCCGACCACCACCACGCTCGCCGCCTCCAGCCGGCGCTGGCCACGCGCGCCGATCTCGGACAGGCGCAGGTGGCGCGAGTAGCGCTCGTGGAAGTCCTCGTCGACCGGTTCCTCCGGCCGGGTCATCGGGAAGCCTTCGGCCTGCCACATCAGCGTACCGCCGCGCACCGAGGTGACGCGCTGGTAGCCCAGCCGCTGCAACTGCTCGGCCGCCAGCATCGAACGGCCGCCGCTCTGGCAGATCAGCAGCACCTCCAGGTCGGGGCGCGTGATGAACCGGTGCGGCGCCTGCTCGAGTTCGCTGCGCGCGACGCCGACCGCGCCCTGCGCCATGCCCAGCTCGCGCTCGTGGTCCTCGCGCACGTCCACCAGCAGCGCGCCCTGCGCGATCCGGTAGTTCGCTTCCCGCGGCGTGATCTCCTTGCCCATGCCGTCGATTATGGCGCCGCCGGCCGCTGCCGGGAAACTCAGTACGGCAAGACTTCGACCACGCTGCCCTGCGGGTAGTCGCGCTCGCCCTCTTCGAGCACGATCAGGGCGTCGGCGTCGGCGGCCGCGCGCATCCGGTGCGAGCCGTCGGCGGGATCGGGTTCGACCAGGAGGGTGCCGTCATCGGCGCTGGCGAGCCGGCCGCGCAGGAATTCGAGGCGCTCATGACGCTTGCGCCACGGCGCAGCCAGGCGCGCCCGCCATGCCCTGCGCGGGGCCCGGGCCTGCAACCCGTCCAGCAGCGGCCGTGCCAGCGCGAACCACGTGGCGAGCACGGACACCGGGTTGCCCGGCAGCGCGAGGAACAACGCCGGCCCGAGCGTGCCGCCGTCGGCGAACAGCACCGGCATGCCCGGGCGCATCCGCACCTTCCAGAAATGCACCTGGCCGCGCCGCTGCAGGAGAGCCGGCAGGTGATCCTTTTCTCCGGCCGACACGCCGCCGCAGGTCAGCACCAGGTCGAAGGCCTCGCCCGCGTGGCGCAGCGCCGATTCGATCGCGTGCGGATCGTCGGGCAGCGTCGGCCAGGCCACCGGTTCCAGCCCCTCGGCACGAAGCAGGCCCATCAGCAGTTCGCGGTTGGAATCGTAGACCTGGCCGTGCGCCAGCGGCAGGCCGGGTTCGACCAGCTCGTCGCCGGTGGAGAACACCGCCACCGTGGGGCGCCGGGCCACGTCGATCCCGGCGATTCCCTGGCCGGCCAGCAGCGCGACCCGCGCCGGCGAAAGCGCCTCGCCCACCACCGCCAGCAGGTCGCCCGCCCGCACGTCCTCGCCGCGATGGCGGACGTGGCTGCCGGCGGCGGGCGCCTGCAGCACGCGCACGTTGCCGTCTTCGATGCGGGTGTGTTCCTTGATCACCACCGTGTCGCTGCCGTCCGGCAACGGTGCACCGGTGGTGATGCGCACGCATTCCCCGGCACGCACCAGCGGTGCGGCAGGACCGCCCGCGAACTGTTCGCCGCGCAGCGCCAGCAGGGTTTCGCCCGGCAGCAGGTCGGCACGGCGCAGCGCGAAGCCGTCCATCGCCGAATTGTCGAAGGCGGGCATCGCGATCCGCGCGAGCGCATCGGTGGCCAGCACGCGGCCATGCGCCCGCGCGAGCGCGATGTGTTCGGCAGGGAGCCGTCGCCCGCGCGCGACGCGCGACACGATCGCGAGCGCCTCGGCGTAGGCGATCCTGGTGGGGAAGGCGTCGCTGGCCATGCCTCAAAGGCCCGCGATGCCGGCCGCGCGCAGGTCGGCGGGCGTGTTGAGATTCCCGAAACGGACCCCGTCGAGGTGGACCTCCGCCATGTCGAGCCGCGCCTGCAGGGCGTGTACGGCGAACTCCCCCGCCGCGAGCGCCGCGCTGGTGGCTTCGCGCAATGCGGCGACGCGCCACAGCCCGACCAGCGGCTGCGGACCGTCCTCATCTCGAGCGCGGGCGCCGTCCGCCTTGTGCCCCGCCACGAGACTGCGCAGCAGGTCGTCGCCATAGTCGACTATGTCGACCGGAAGCGTGAGCAGCCACGGCGTGCGGCAGGCCGCGCCCAGCGCGTCGAGGCCCGACATCGGGCCTGCGCCGGTGCTGCGGTCGCGCACCACGGCCAGCCCCGCTTCCCCGTAGCGCTCCGACTGCGCATTCGCGCTGACCAGGACGCCAGCCGTTTCATCCGCGAACCGCGCCGCGATACGCAGCACCTGCGGCACCCCGTTGCGTATCAGCCATGCCTTGTCGCGACCTCCCAGGCGCACCGCGCCCCCGCCGGCGAGGATGCCGAGCGTGATCGCGCTACGCGCGATGGCGGCGGGCCTGTCCATCGACTCCCGGCCCTAGCGTCCGCGCTTGACGTGGCGGATCAGCCGCTTTTTCTTCGCCACCTGGCGCTCGGTCAGCACGTTCTTCTTGTCCTTGTACGGGTTCTCGCCCTCCTTGAACACGAACTTCACCGGCGTGCCGACCAGCTTGAAGCGCTTGCGGAAGAAATTCTCGAGGTAGCGCGTGTAGCTGGCCGACAGCGTGCGCAGACGGGAGCCGTGGACGACGAAGGTCGGCGGGTTCTCGCCGCCCGGGTGGGCGAATCGCAGCTTGGCCACGTGCCCGCGCACCACCGGCGGCGGGCTGGCCTCGTAGGCGATCTCGAGCGCGCGGGTGACCTCGGCGGTGCTGAACTGCCGCGTCGCCGACGCATGCGCGCGGTGGATCGCCTTGAACAGTTCGCGCAGTCCCGAACCGTGCGCGGCGCTGATCCGCACCGCTTCGGCCCATTGCACGAAGGCCAGCTTGCGCGAGAGCAGCGCCTCGGTCTGCTCGCGCTGGTAGCTGCTCAGCCCGTCCCACTTGTTGACCGCCACCACCAGGGCGCGGCCGGCGTCGAGCACCGCACCGAGCACGCTCGCATCCTGCTCGGTCACGCCCTCGGTGGCATCGAGCATGATCACCGCGACCTGGCAGTGCTCGATCGCCTGCAGGGTCTTGATGATCGAGAACTTCTCGACCGCGGCATCGACCTTGCCCTTGCGGCGGATGCCCGCGGTGTCGATCAGGCGGTACTTGCGACCGTCGCGCTCGAGATCGACCGCGATCGAATCGCGGGTGGTGCCCGGCACGTCGGAGGCGATCATCCGCTCCTCGCCGAGGATCCGGTTGACCAGGGTCGACTTGCCCACGTTGGGCCGGCCGACGAAAGCGATGCGCACGCGCTCGGGATCCTCCTCCGGCACATCGACGTCGCTGTCGGCGGGCAGGCGTTCGAGGATCGTGTCGAACAGCTCGTCGATGCCCTGGCGATGCGCGGACGACACCGCCAGGGTGTCGGCGAAGCCATAGCGCGCGAACTCGGCCAGCGCGGCGCGCGCGTCGAGGCCGTCGGTCTTGTTGACCAGCAGCAGTACCGGTCGCCCGGCCTTGCGCAGCCAGCGCAGGATCTCGTCGTCGAGCGAGGACGCCCCTTCGCGGCCGTCGACCACGAACAGGACCAGATCCGCCTCCTCGGCGGCCGCACGCGACTGGCGGGCGGTGGCGCCGGCCAGCCCCTCCTCGTCGCCGGCGATGCCGCCGGTGTCCACGACCACGAATGGCCGCTCCCCCTCCAGGCGGCAGACGCCGTAGTGGCGGTCGCGGGTCACGCCCGGTTCGTCGTGCACCAGCGCGTCGCGGGTGCGGGTCAGCGCATTGAACAGCGTCGACTTGCCGACGTTGGGGCGGCCCACGAGGGCGACGGAAGGAAGCATGGCGGCCGGATCGGGATCGGAAAGGGGAGCGTAACGCGTGCAGGCGCGCCATACACGGCGCGGCGCCTGTCGCGACGGAAAAACGGGCGGAAGATACCTGCCGGAGCAGGCCGCAGCGACGATCCGCGCGATTGTTCGAATCCGGCGGCGCTGCCGTCAGCGCATGCGTCGTCCCGCAACCGTGCCGCGCAGCGAGAACGCAGTGCGGCGTGACGGGCAGGCGGCGCCTGCCCCTTGCGGACCGGTTACTGCACGCGCCAGGCGGTCAGGTCGCCGTCCACGTCCTGCACGACGAGAACGCCGTCGGCCACCACCGGCGCACCCTTGATGGCGCTGCCACCGACCCGCTCGCGCGCGGCGAACTCGCCATTGTCCAGGCGCAGCCAGTGCAGGTAGCCGTCGTAGTCGCCGACGACCGCGTAGTCGCCCTGGATCGCCACGCCGCTCAGGTTGCGGCGGGCCAGTGCCGGCTGCTCCCAGCTGGCGCTGCCCGAGCTGCGGTCCAGGCCCCATACCGAGCCGTCGCGATCGGACACAACCAGCTTGTCGACCGCCAGGCCGGGCCGGTTGGAACCGCCATGGTCGCTGCCCCAGATCGGGCGGCCGCTGGGCGCATCGATCGCCACGGTCGCCTGCTTGTAGCTGCTGGCGTACAGCACGGTGCCGTCGAGCACGGGCGTGCCGTCGACATCGGCCATGCGGTCGAGCTCGGTGCGCCCGTCCGGCTGCGCCACCGGCACCTCCCAGAGCTGGCGGCCGTCGGCGATCGCGAGCGCCGCCAGGGTGCCATCGTCGTTGCCGACGAAGACGAAGCCCGGGCCGAGCACCGGACTGTCGTTGCCGCGCACGGTCAGCGTCGGCAGCTCCTGGGTCCAGAACCAGCGCCGTTCGCCGCTGGCGACGTCGAACGCGGTCACGCGCCCGTCGTTGGAACGCACGAACACCAGGCCCTGCCCGATGGCGGGCGCGGCGATCACCTCGTTGGTCACCTGCGCCTGCCAGCGCTCGGCGCCGGTCGCCGCGTCGAGCGCGACCACTTCGCCCTGCAGGCTGCCGACCACGACCAGTCCCTCGCCGACGCCGGGGCCGCCGCTGAGCCGGAGCTCCGAGTCGTACTGCCACACCGTGTCGCCCGACTGCAGGTCGTACGCACGCACGCCACCCTCCACCGCCGCCGCGTAGACACGGCCGTCGGCGATCGCCGGCGCCTGGCGCACGCCGAGCCGGTCCTCGCCCTTGCCGGCGCTGGCCGACCACAGCCGGGATACGGTTGCCGAGGGCGTGAACTCGACCAGTTCGGCCGGTTCGGCGGCCTTCTTCGCCGCGGCCTTCTCGCCATCGCCGTCGAACCAGCCCCTGACGGTGCTGCAGCCGGCGAGCGCGAACACGCAGGCGAGCAGGACGAGGGTACGGCCTGCGCGGAGGCGCCGGCCGGTTTGCGGTGCGCCCGGCGCGGTGCTGTCGGACTTCATCAGGATTCGTTTCCGGTCGTGTCCGGCGAGCCGCCGGCCTGGGTCAGTTTCAGTTCGAGCAACTGGCGCTGCGGTGCGGCGACATCGAGCTTGCGCAACGCTTCTTCGTAATCGGTGCGTGCTTCCTCGGTCTTTCCGAGCGCGAAGCGGGCGTCGCCGCGGGTTTCGATCGAGGAGGCATCCTCGGCACCGGCGAGCAGCGTCAGCGCTTCCTCACCCTTGCCGGCGTCGACCAGAAGGCGCGCGAGCCGTTGCCGGATCACCGCCGCCAGCCCCGGATCCTCGCTGCCGGCGGCGCGCAGCGTGGCGATCGCCTCGTCGCGCTTGCCGGCGTCGAGCTGGGCCTTGGCCAGGTCGAGCGCGGCCAGCGCGGCATACGCGGTTCCGGCCAGCGGCGCGGCTTCGGTCCGGGCCTTCTCCAGATCGCCCGCCTGCAGCGTCTTCTGCACGGTGTCGTAGGTTTCGCCGGTCGCGACCCGTTCCTGGTGCGCCCGCTGCATCCACCACTTGCCGCCGCCGATCAGGGCCAGGCCAAGTGCGAGCCCGCCGATCAGGCCGAGGCTGTTCTGCTTCAGCCAGTCACGGACCTTCTCGCCTTGTTCGTGCTCGTCGAGCAGTTCATCCAACGCCATCGTCTACTGCCAGTGGGTCCTGTCCGCGGCCGATGGCGGGACAAGCGGAGCGATCGGGAACACCCGGCGTCGGAGCCGGGCGCGCATTCCATCGGGTGGTCGCGGCGCTACTGGCCGGCCGGTGCGATGGAGCCGTCAGAGGATACCGTAAAGCGCGCGACGTTCGCTCGCTGGAAGGCAGACAGATCCTGAACGCTGTCGCTGCCCCGCACCTCGACCGCATCGGCGTTTCCGATCACGACGCGACCGACCTCGCCCTTGCCGTAATCGCGGCGTTCGCCGGCCTCGAGCAGGCCGCGTTCGAGCACGTCGCCATTGGCGTCGAAGATTTCCACCCAGCTGTCCCCGGAGAATCGCAGGGACAGCGCGGGTGCCGGTTCGTCCCGCTTCGCCGCACGCTGCGGCAGCGACGCCATCGACGCCACCAGCGGGCGCGGGCCCGGATCGACCGGCACGGCAACCGGGGTGCCGGCAGTCGTCGACGCCGGACCGGGTGCCGGGTCGAGCGAGGCGTCGACCCGGATCTGCGAGTCCAGGTGCGAACGCGTCGCCATCCAGACCGGCACCGCGATCAGCGCGGTGATCACGATGTAGACCATGCGCCCCATCATCCTGTCGGCGACCCGGCGCAGCGGCGGCGTATACGTCCGCGGCTCGAGCCGCGCCGGCTCGATCGGCAGCGAGGCGGAGGCGGCGGGCAGGTCCTGTTCGATGCGAACGCCCAGCAGGCGCGCGTAGCTGCGCAGCTGTCCGCGGACGAAGACCGGGGCATCCAGCCGGTCCCAGGCATCGGCCTCGAGCGACTCGATCACCCGGACCGGCATCTTCAGGCGCCGTGCCACCTCGGCGATTTCAAGGCCAGCGGCCTCGCGCGCGTGGCGCAGGCGCTCGCCGTCTCCATGGCTGTGCTGGCCAGCGATCTGGTCGGAAGACGTCATGGTGTGATGCTTTCCCCTGGAAACGCGTTCCCTGCCTGCGGAAACTCCATCCTCAGGCGGCGAACATAACGGGCCGCGGCGACGCTGTCGCCGAGTTTATCCTCGATCCGTGACGCCAATTCGAGTGTAGCGGGCGTCGCCGGTGCCGCCGCGAGCCGGCGTTCGGAGAACGCGCGGGCTTCGAGGTAGCGTCCGCGGCGGAAGGCGTCCTCTGCCATCGCGCCAAGCGCCACGGCATTGGTGGGCTCGAGTTCGAGCGCGGCGCGCAGATCGCGTTCGACCCGGTCGTACTGCCCTGCCTTCGCAGCGCAGGCGCCGGCATTGGCCATCGCGCCGGCGCGGTCGCCATAACGCGGGTCGCGCAGCGCATTGTCGAACCATTCCAGGGACTCGCCGGCCCGCTCGTTGCCGCACAGCCATGCGCCGTAGTTGTTGTAGGTGGCCCCCGACGGCCCCACGCGCGCGGCTTCCGCGTGATGCTGCCCGGCCAGTTCGTGCCGCCCCTGGCGGCCGGCCACCAGGGCCATCACGGTATGCGCTTCGGGCAGGGAGGGGTCGGCCTTGAGCGCCGCCCGGGCCTCTGCAGCCGCTTCGTCCAGTTCGCCCGCGCGCAGCTTGCGGTCCGCGGCCGAGATCCTGCGGCGCGCTTCCATCCGGGACTTCCCGCTGGCCGATTCCTTGAAGGTGTACTCGGGTGCGATCTGGTCCATGCCCTTGCGCTGCGCGCTCGGCTTGACGAACGTCAGCCGCGAGCAGGCCGTCGCCAGCAGGGTCAGGGTCGCCGCCAGCAGCACCAGCTCAAGCGGCCGCATCGACGCCCCCCGCCTGCAGCCGCTTGCGGAATTCCGCCTGGCGCCGGGTGCGGTCCATCACCTGGCCCTTGAGCTGGCCGCAGGCGGCGTCGATGTCGTCGCCACGCGTGCGCCGCACCGGCGCGATCCGCCCCGCTTCGTTGAGCAGCTTCTGGAAACGGCGGATGGCGGCGTCGTCGGGGCGCTCGAAACGCGTGCCGGGGAACGGGTTGAACGGGATCAGGTTGACCTTGGCCGCGTCTTTCATCTGCAGCCGGTTGTCGAAGTCGCGCATCAGCCGGATCAACCCGCGCGCATGCTGCGGCTGGTCGTTGACGTCCTTCATCAGCGTGTATTCGAAGGTCACCGATTCGCCGCGCTTGCGCTGCGCGTAGCGCACGCACGATTCCATCAGTTCGGCGATCGGATACTTCCTGTTGAGCGGCACCAGCTGGCTGCGCAACTCGTCGTCGGGCGCGTGCAGCGAAACCGCCAGCGAAACATCGCTCACCTCGCCAAGCCTGTCGATCATGGGCACGAGACCCGCGGTGGACAGAGTGACGCGCTTGTTGGCGAGGCCGTAGCCGAGATCGTCGCGCATCACGCTCATCGCGCCCACCACGTTGTCGAAGTTCATGAGCGGCTCGCCCATGCCCATCATCACCACGTTGGTGAGCCTGCGCTGCTTGTGCGGGACGTTGCCCAGGTGCTTCGCGGCCGTCCAGACCTGGCCGATGATCTCGGCGGTGGACAGGTTGCGGTTGAAGCCCTGGGTGGCGGTGGAGCAGAACTGGCAGTTGAGCGCGCAACCCACCTGCGATGACACGCACAGCGTGCCGCGGCCCTTGTCGGGGATGTAGACGGTTTCGATGGCGTTGCTGCCATCCATCGCCAGCAACCACTTGTGGGTGCCGTCGCTGGAGGGCTTCTCGAACTGGACCTGCGGCACGCGGATCTCGGCGTGTGCTTCGAGCTTGGCGCGCAGCGCCTTGCCCAGGTCGGTCATCTGTTCGAATGCGGTGACGTGGCGGTGGTGGATCCACTTCATCACCTGGTGGGCGCGGAAACGCTTCTCGCCGAGGGTATCGGCGAAGAAGCGCTCCAGGCCCTCGCGATCGAGGTCGAGCAGGTTGCGTTTCGTGCTGGCTGCGACTTCGGTCACTTCAACGGGATCGGATCAGAGGACGGTCAACGGGGAAACACTTCGGTGCTGGCGAAGAAGTACGCGATTTCGATCGCGGCGTTCTCCGCCGAATCGGACCCGTGCACCGCGTTGGCATCGATGCTGTCGGCGAAGTCCGCGCGGATCGTGCCGGCCGCCGCTTCCTTGGGATTGGTCGCGCCCATCAGCTCGCGGTTCTTCAGCACCGCGCCCTCGCCCTCGAGCACCTGGATCATCACCGGGCCGCTGATCATGAACTCGACCAGCGCGTTGAAGAACGGGCGTTCGCTATGCACCGCGTAGAAGCCTTCGGCCTCCTTGCGCGAGAGGTGCTTCATCTTCGAGGCGACGACCTTCAGGCCGCCCTTCTCGAAACGGGAATAGATCTCGCCGATCACGTTCTTCGCGACCGCGTCGGGCTTGATGATGGAAAGGGTGCGCTCCAGCGCCATGGACGTTCTCCGGGCAGGGCCGCTCGCTCAGGAGACGGCCAGATTAACATGGAAAAACCCGCGTGTGGACGCGGGTTTAGCCGATATGGCTGCGGTAATTCTATCGGATTGTGCGGCAAAGCAGCAGCCGGTTGTTTGCACCCTTGCGCCACTCCGCCTAAGATCAAACAAGCGTTTGATTGAGCGACGGAGGCAGGATGGCGGTGACCGCACAGCAGTTCTCGACCAAGGACCGGATCCTCGGTGCGGCCGAGGAGCTGTTCGCCCTGCACGGGTTCTCCGGGACGTCGCTGCGGCAGGTCACCACCCGCGCCGCCGTCAACATCGCCGCGGTCAACTACCACTTCGGCAGCAAGGAAAACCTGGTCAACGAGGTCTTCCGGCGGCGCATGGACGTGATGAGCGGGCAGCGCCTGGAACGGTTGCGCGTGGCCCTGGCCGAGCGCCCGGGAGAGCTGGAGCCGATCCTCGCCGCCTTCGTCGAGCCGGCGCTGGACCTGGCCCAGGATCGCCACGGCGGCGCCTTCATCCGCGTGATCGCGCGTGCCTACGCCGAGAAGAACGACAGTCTGCGCAAGTTCCTGTCGGACCAGTACGGCCATGTGCAGCGCGATTTCGCACGCGCGATCGCCGGCTGCCTGCCCGCCATGGGCAAGGAGCAACTGTACTGGCGGCTCGACTTCCTCGGCGGCGCGCTGACCTATGCCATGGCCGATTTCGGCCTGATCAAGCGGCCCCAGGGTGCCAGCGAGGCCGCGCATCGGGAACGGGCCGCGCGCGAACTGATCCGCTTTGCCGCGGCCGGATTCAAGGCTTGATTCCTTTACGAAACAAACGGATGAACAACATGTCTGAGAAACTGCTTGTACGGCGTGCCGCGGTGCTTGGCGCCGGCGTGATGGGGGCGCAGATCGCCGCGCACCTGACCAACGCCGGGGTCGATACGGTCCTGTTCGACCTGCCCGCAAAGGAGGGCGATCCGAACGGCGTGGTCAACAAGGCGCTCGCTGGCCTGTTGAAACTCAGCCCGGCCCCGCTCGCCGCCAGGTCGCTGGCCGGGGCGATCGTGCCGGCCAATTACGACACCGGGCTGGACCTGCTCCGCGATTGCGACCTGATCATCGAGGCGATCGCCGAGCGGATGGACTGGAAGCAGGACCTGTACCGCAGGATCGCCCCGTTCGTCCCCGCCCATGCGGTCCTTGCCAGCAACACTTCTGGATTGGGAATCAATGCCTTGGCGGATGTTCTTCCCGAAGAACTTCGTCACCGGTTCTGCGGTGTGCACTTCTTCAATCCGCCCCGCTACATGCACCTGGCCGAACTGATCCCGGCCAGGACCACCGATCCGGCCGTGCTCGAAGGCCTGGAAACCTTCCTCACCACCACCCTGGGCAAGGGGGTGGTCTACGCCAGGGACACGCCGAACTTCATCGGCAACCGCATCGGCGTGTTCTCGATCCTCGCCACCGCGCACCACACCGCCGGGTTCGGGCTGGGCTTCGACGAGGCCGATGCCCTGACCGGTCCGCTGATCGGCCGGCCGAAGTCGGCGACCTATCGCACCTCGGACGTGGTCGGTCTCGACACCATGGCCCATGTCATCAAGACCATGGCCGATACCCTGCCGGACGATCCGTGGCACGAGTACTTCCGCTCGCCGAAATGGCTCGAGGCGCTGGTGGCCAAGGGCGCGCTGGGGCAGAAGACGGGTGCGGGGGTCTTCCGCAAGGCCGGCAAGGACATCCTGGTGCTCGATGTCGAGAAGCAGAACTACCGCCCGGCCGACCGCAAGGCCGCCGACGAGGTCGTCGAGATCCTCAAGACGAAGAACCCCGCCGAGAAGTTCGCGAAGCTGCGCGAGAGCCAGCACCCGCAGGCACGGTTCCTGTGGGCGGTGTTCCGCGACCTGTTCCACTACAGCGCCTACCACCTGGCCGACATCGCCGAGACCGCGCGCGACGTCGACCTGGCCATCCGCTGGGGCTACGGCTGGTCGCTGGGCCCGTTCGAGACCTGGCAGGCGGCGGGCTGGAAGCAGGTGGCGCAGTGGATCGCCGACGACATCGTCGCCGGCGAGGCCATGAGCAGCGCTCCCCTGCCCGACTGGGTGTTCGACGGGCGCGAGGGCGTCCACGCCGGCGAAGGCAGCTACAGCCCGAAGCAGGACGCCAAGCTGCCGCGCTCGTCGCTGGCCGTGTACAAGCGCCAGCGCTTCCCCGATCCGCTGCTGGGCGAGTCGTTCCCGCAGGGCGAGACCGTGTTCGAGAACGACGGCGTGCGCCTGTGGACGGACGGCGACGACATCGGCGTGGTGTCTTTCAAGACCAAGATGCACACCGTCTCCGACCAGGTGCTCGACGGCCTGCAGGAAGCGGTCGGCATCGCCGAGAGGAAGTTCGCCGGACTGGTGATCTGGCAGCCGAAGGAGCCGTTCTCCGCAGGCGCCGACCTCGCCGGCGCGCTGGGCCTGCTGCAGGCCGGCAAGGTCGACGCCTTCGAGGCGATGGTGGCCAACTTCCAGGCCACGAGCCAACGCATCAAGTACTCGCTGGTGCCGGTGGTGGCCGCGGTCCGGGGCCTGGCCCTGGGCGGCGGCTGCGAGTTCCAGATGCACTCGGCGCGCACCGTGGCGCACCTGGAAAGCTACATCGGCCTGGTCGAGGCCGGCGTCGGCCTGCTACCGGCCGGCGGCGGGCTCAAGGAGATCGCGGTGCGGGCATCCGAGGCCGCGGGCCCGGGCGGTGACGTGTTCGCCGAACTGAAGAAGACGTTCGAGACGGTGGCGATGGCCAAGGTCTCCACGTCCGCGGTGGAGGCGAAGGAACTCGGGCTGCTGCGCGCGGGCGACAGGATCGCCTTCAACGCCTACGAGCTGCTGCACATCGCCAGGGCCGAAGCGCGCGGCCTGGCCGAGACGGGCTACCGCCCGCCCCTGCCCGCCCGCAACATCCGCGTCGCCGGCGACGTGGGCATCGCCACCTTCCGCATGCTGCTGGTGAACATGCTCGAAGGCCGGTTCATCAGCGCCTACGACGACGAGATCGCGACCCGCATCGCCACCGTGCTGTGCGGCGGCGAGGTCGACCGCGGTGCGCTGGTGGACGAGGACTGGCTGATCCGGCTGGAGCGCAAGCACTTCGTCGAGCTCGCGCAGCAGGAAAAGACCCAGGCGCGGATCGGCCACATGCTCAAGACCGGCAAGCCTTTGCGCAACTGACGTTGCGCGGGATTCGGGATTCGGGATTCGAAACAGCGGTTTTCTAATTCACCTTCAATACAATACTCGCCGGGTGCGGGGCGTCGTTCGGATAGCGGGATTCGCTTTTGCGAATCCCCAATTCCGAATCCCCAATCCCGGCGTTCGGAGAACGCCATGAAACAGATCCAGGACGCCTACATCGTCGCCGCCACCCGTACCCCGGTCGGCAAGGCGCCCAAGGGCGTGTTCCGCAACACCCGCCCCGACGACATGCTCGCGCACGTGTTGCGCAGCGTGGTCGCGCAGGCGCCGGGCATCGACGTCAACCGCATCGACGACGCGATCATCGGCTGCGCCATGCCGGAGGGCGAGCAGGGCATGAACGTGGCGCGCATCGGCGTGCTGCTCGCCGGCCTGCCCGACACCGTGGCAGCGCAGACCATCAACCGGTTCTGTTCGTCCGGCCTGCAGGCGGTGGCGCTGGCGGCCGACCAGATCCGGCTGGGCAACACCGACCTGATGCTGGCCGGCGGCACCGAGTCGATGTCGATGGTGCCGATGATGGGCAACAAGGTCGCGCTCTCGCCCTCGGTATTCAAGGACGACCATGTCGCCATCGCCTATGGCATGGGCATCACCGCCGAGAAGGTCGCAGAGGAGTGGAAGGTCTCGCGCGAGGACCAGGACGCGTTCGCCCTCGCCTCGCACCGGAAGGCGCTGGCGGCGCAGGCGGCCGGCGAATTCAGCGATGAGATCACGCCGTACGAGGTGGTCTCGCACCAGCCCGACCTGGCCGGCAACACGATCCGGCTGCGCAAGCTGCTGGTAGAACAGGACGAAGGGCCGCGCGCGGATACCTCGGCCGAAGGCCTGGCCAAGCTGCGCACGGTGTTCCGCAACGGCCAGTTCGGTGGTTCGGTCACCGCCGGCAACTCCTCGCAGATGAGCGACGGCGCTGGCGCCGTGCTGCTGGCCTCGGAGCAGGCGATCAAGGACTACGGGCTTACGCCGCTGGCCCGCTTCGTCAGCTTCTCGGTCGCGGGCGTGCGTCCCGAGGTCATGGGCATCGGCCCGATCGCGGCGATCCCCAAGGCGCTGAAGCAGGCGGGCCTGTCGAAGGACCAGTTGGACTGGATCGAACTCAACGAGGCCTTCGCCGCGCAGGCACTGGCCGTGATCCGGGACTCGGAACTCGATCCGTCGAAGGTCAATCCGCTCGGCGGCGCGATCGCGCTGGGCCATCCGCTCGGCGCCACCGGCGCGGTGCGTACCGCCACCATCGTCCACGGCCTGCGCCGCCGCCAGCAGAAGTACGGCATGGTCACCATGTGCATCGGCACCGGCATGGGCGCGGCGGGAATCTTCGAGGCGCTGTAGACGGCGACCGCGCACCTCGCCGCGATCGGAAACGGCGCCTCGCGGCGCCGTTGTCCGTCACACGGGCCGCAACGCGTCAGGCGGCCTCGATGACGCCCAGTTCCTGCAGGGCCCGCGCCATGCTGTCGCGCGCGGCATCGCTGATCTTCTCGTGGTCGAGCGCGAAACGGATCGTGGCCTCGACCAGGCCAATGTGCGTACCGCAGTCGAAGCGGGTGCCGCGGAAGCGGTAGGCATCGATCTGCTTCTCGCCGATCAGGCTGGCGATCGCGTCGGTCAGCTGGATCTCGCCACCGGCACCACGACCGGTCCGCTCCAGGTGGTCGAAGATCTCGCCCGGCAGGACGTAGCGTCCGACCACGGCCAGTGTGCTCGGTGCGTCGTCGGGCGCCGGCTTCTCCACGATCCGCCGGATCGCACCGCTGCGATCGTGGAAGTCGCCGGTCTCGACGATCCCGTAGCTGGCGGTCTGTTCGCGCGGCACGTCCTGCACCGCGATCGCGCCGACGCCGTTCGTGGCGGCGTGGTCGGCCATCTGCTTGAGCGCGCCGTCGCCATTGCGGTTCCAGATCAGGTCGTCCGGCAACAGCACCGCGAACGGCTCGTTGCCGACCACCGGCCTGGCGCACAGGACCGCGTGCCCGAGACCCAGCGCCTCGGCCTGGGTGACGAACACCGCCTGCACGCCCTTGGGCAGCACGTTGCGGATGAGCTCGAGCTGCTCGAGCTTGCCCGCCTTCTCCAGTTTCTGTTCGAGCTCGTAGGCCTTGTCGAAGTAATCGGCCACCGCGTGCTTGTAGCGGTTGGTCACGAACACCAGCGTGTCGCAGCCGGCCTCGATCGCCTCGTCCACGGCGTACTGGATCAGCGGCCGGTCGACGATCGGCAGCATCTCCTTGGGGACGGTCTTGGTGGCGGGAAGGAAGCGCGTTCCCAGCCCGGCGACCGGGAACACGGCCTTGCGAATGCGTTGGGTCATGTCTTGCGTGCCTGTCTTGCGGGGAATGCGACCACGGTACCGGCGCCGTCGCGGCCGGGCGTGACGACCGCCGGCCGGAACTCGGGCAGCGTGTCGCGCAGCAGCAGGGCCAGCGCCTCGGTGTCGAACGCGACCACCGCCTCGCGCAGGCGCACCAGTGCAGGCTGGATCTTCTCGGCTGACACCGACCGGGCCTCGGCCTGCAGGATCTTCGGATGCACGGTGGGACGGTAGCGTTCGTCCGCATGGAACAGCGTTTCGTGCAGTTTCTCGCCGGGTCGCAGGCCGGTGTAGACGATCGCGATATCGCGCTCGGGCTGCTTGCCGGCGAGCCGGATCATCTGCTCGGCGAGCAGCCGGATCGGGATCGGTTCGCCCATGTCCAGGGTGTAGATCGCCTGGCGCGAGCCGATCGCGACGGATTGCATGATCAGCTGGCAGGCCTCCGGGATGGTCATGAAGTAACGCGTGACTTCCGGATCGGTGACGGTCACAGGGCCGCCATTGCGGATCTGCTCGCGGAACAGCGGCACCACGCTGCCTGCCGAATCGAGCACGTTGCCGAACCGCACCGTCACGAAATGGGTGCCTTCCGGCTCGGCGAGCGACTGGCAGACCATTTCCGCCAGGCGCTTGGTCGCACCCAGCACGTTGACCGGATCGACCGCCTTGTCGGTGGAGATCAGCACGAAGGTGCCGACCTTCGCCGCGGCCGACGCCCGTGCCACGACCTCGGTGGCGAGCACGTTGTTGCGCACCGCCTCGCGCAGCTGGCCCTCCAGCATCGGCACCTGCTTGTAGGCGGCGGCGTGGAACACCGCGTCGGGGCTGGACAGGCCGAGCGCGTGCCGCATGACCGCCGGGTCGCCGCAGTCGCCGAGCACGGGGATGCACTGGATCTGGGGGAAGTCGCGCCGCAGTTCGGACTCGGCCTTGATCAGCGCGAGCTCGTCGATCTCCACCAGCGCGATCCTGCCCGCGCCATGGCGCGCGCACTGGCGGCACAGTTCGCCGCCGATCGAGCCGCCGGCGCCGGTCACGAGCACGCTGCGACCGCCGAGCCAGCCCCGGATCGCCTTCCAGTCGGGCGTCACCGGCTTGCGGCCGAGCAGGTCCTCGATCGCGACTTCCTTGAGTTCGCCGGGCAGCGACCTTCCCTCGAGCATGTCGTCCAGGCGCGGTACCGTGCGGAACGGCAGGCCGGTCCGCTCGCAGGCGGCCACGACCCGGCGCATGGTGGCGGCGTCGACCGAAGGCATCGCGATCACCAGCAGTTGCGCCGCGGTCTCGGGCGCGATCCTGGCGACGTCCTCGACCCGTCCCAGCACCGGCACCCCCTGCAGGCGGCTGCCGCGCAGCTTGGCCGCGTCGTCGAGGAAGCCGACCGGCACATAGGCGCCGGCCCGGCGCAGGTCGCGCACCAGGGTCTCTCCCGCCTGGCCGGCCCCCAGGATCAGCACCCGCAGCGCAGCCTGGTCGGTCCTGGCGATGCTGTGGTCCTTCCAGGCGCGGTACAGCAGCCGCGGCATGCCCAGCAGCGCGGTCAGCAGCAACGGATACAGCAGCAGGACCGAACGCGGCACCTGGTCGAGCCGGTTGTAGACGAACAGCACCAGCATGATCGCCAGCAGGCCGATCATGGCCGCCTTCAGGATGTTGATCAGGTCCGGCAGGCTGGCGAACCGCCAGACGCCGCGGTAAAGGCCCACCTGCCAGAACACCGCGCCCTGCGCGCCCAGCACCAGGAGCAGCTCGGTCGAAGACAGGGGCGGCACCGGCAGCAACGGCAGCATCGCGTAGCGGAAGTGATGCAGGCCCGACCAGCACAACCAGACCATGAACAGGTCATGGACGACCACCGCCATCCTCGGCACCGTGGTGGTGACCCGATCCTTCCAGTTGACCATGTTCAGGGCTTCCCGTCTCTGAGACTGCTAGGTCTTTCCCCCGCGGTGAGCCCGCGAAGCCGCTTCCATGCCAGCCCCCCCGCCAGCAGAAAGGTCAGGTACGTTGCCATGATAACCGTGGAACTCCATGAACGCATTACAAACATCGCCAGTACCGCGACCAAAGCGGCGGCGCCGTAGGCGAGCGTGACCAGCACGTGCCCGCCCCTGTTGCGCGCCCAGGCCTGATAGGCGTGCTGCACGTGCGGACGCCACCAGGCCTCGCCCCGCACCATGCGCGCAAGCAACGTCAACGACGCGTCAAGAAGAAACGGCAGCAGGGGAAACAGGTACAGCACGCGGGTGCCCCAATCCTGATGAAGGGAACCCAGCGCCAGTGCGCCTGCCAGGGCGTAGCCGAGTGCGCCACTGCCCACGTCGCCGAGAAAGATCCGGGCCCGCGGAAAATTGAACGGAAGGAAGCCGCAGGCCGCGGCGGCGAGCGCCAGGCCCGCCCAGAACACCGGTCCCTGTCCCGCGAACAGCGCGTATCCCGTCGCGACGATGGCGGCCTGGCTGGAGGCGATGCCGTCGATGCCGTCCATGAAATTCCAGACGTTGGCGAGGACGACGGCCGCGACGAACGCGGTGGCGGCATCCTCCCAGCCACCACCCTGCGTGCGCAGCGCCCATGCCAGCAGCGCCGCCGCGACCACGTGCACGCACAGGCGCGGAAGGGCCGGCAGTGGCCGGTGGTCGTCGATCCAGCCGATGCCCGACACCAGTACCAGGCCCGTCCCCGCCAGGACGGCAGCGGTGACATGCCCGGGCGCCGCCAGGACGCCAGCCGCCAGCGCAAGCAGCAGCACGACGACGATCGACACGCCGCCGCCACGCGGGGTGGCCGCGGCGTGGCTCCGGCGCTCGCCGGGCTGGTCGATCAGCCGGCGCCGCAGCGCATAGGCGCGTGCCAGCGCCGTGGTGGCGCCGCCGATGGACAGGCCGGCCAGCAGCCAGATCGCGACCGTCGCGGATGGCGCCATCAGACGACGGCGTAATTCAGCAACGGCTTGATCGTGCCCCAGTCCTTGCAGCTCGGGCACTGCCAGTGATGGCTGCGCGCGCCGAATCCGCAGCGGGTGCAGCGATAGCTCGGGTTGCGCACCAGCAGTTGCTCTGTGATGAGCCGCAGGTCCTGCAGGGTCGCGGCGAGATCGGTGTTGTCGGCCAGGGTGAGGTCGATCAGGGTGGCCTCGCCCCGCACCGAGGGGCGATCCTTCAGCTGCTGCGCAAGGTAGGCGCGCGCGGCATGGACCCCATCCTGCGCCTCGACCAGCCGGGTGAGCGCAAGCACAGGGGCGATGCCGCGGTAGTGCTCGCTCATCTCGGCGAGGAACTTGCGCGCGCCCGAAGCATCGCCGACGCGGTCGTAGGCGGCCAGCAGCGCCGGCAGCACTTCGGGAAGGAAGTCGGTGTCGTGGCGGGCCGCGCGTTCGTAGGCGCGGATCGCGGCGGCATCGTTGCCGGCATCGGTTTCCAGGCGGCCGTCGAGGATCCCCGCGCGCACCGACTTCGAATCGGCGGCGTAGGCGCGCGCGACCGCTTCCCGCGCGCCCTCGGCATCGCCGGCCAGTCGCAGGCGGTCGGCGAGCTCGCATTCGAACTGCGCCACCAGCTTGCCCATCGGCTCGCCGGTGGCGGCCTCGAAGCGGGTGGCGTTCTCGATCGCCTTGGCCCAGTCGCGCTCGGCCTCGTAGATGCCGATCAGGTGCTTGAGCGCCTGCGGCGCGCGCTGGTCGATCTTGGCCAGGTCGGTGAACACCACCTCGGCACGGTCGAGCAGCCCGGACTTCATGTAGTCCTCGCCCAGCGCGAGCAGGGCCAGGACCTTCTGCTGGTCGTTGAGGTCGGCGCGCTGCGCCAGTCCCTGGTGGAGCCGGATCGCGCGGTCGACCTCGCCGCGGCGGCGGAACAGGTGGCCGAGCGCGAGCTGGGTCTCGAAGGTTTCCTTGTCCAGCTCGGCGATGTGCAGGAACAGTTCGATCGCCTTGTCCGGCTGTTCGTTGAGCAGGTAGTTCAGGCCGCGGAAATAGGTGGTCGACAGCCGGCTGACCTGGGTGTCGCTGTGGCGCTCGCCTCCGCGGCGGCCGATGACCCAGCCGCTGAGCGCCGCGATCGGCAGCAGCAGGAAGAACCAGAACCACTCGGTGACGAATGCCATGCGCTCAGACTCCCGTGTGGTAGGGCGGTCGCGGCGGATCCTCGACCGCGCGGTCGCGCCGCTGCTGCCGCCGCAACGGCACGATCACCGCAAACGCCAGCGCGATGCCCCCGCAGAGCGCGCCCGCCAGCAATGCCGCCAGCAGCATCACGCCGAGGCTGGCATCGAGGACGGCGAACCCCAGGTCGAGGTGTACCGGCTGAGGATTCAGCGCGCCGACGGCGATGCCGATCAGGACGAACAGGAGGGCGGCGAGTATCCGGAGCAAACGCATCGCGCGAAGGCCTGGCGCGGGTGCGCGGCCTACTCCTCGGCCGGCAGCGGAATGACGGCGGTGACCCGCTCGCGCAATTCCTTGCCCGGCTTGAAATGGGGGACATGCTTGCCCGGCAGCGCGACGGCGTCGCCGGTCTTGGGATTGCGCCCGGTCCGCGGCGGCCGGAAGTGCAGCGAGAAGCTGCCGAATCCACGGATCTCGATCCGCTCCCCGTGCGCGAGCGAGCCGGCCATCATCTCCAGCAGCGACTTCACCGCCAGGTCGACGTCGTCGGCCTTCAGGTGCGCCTGGCGCTGGGTCAGGATCTCGATCAGTTCCGATTTGGTCATCGTCGACGCGCCCGTGGAAGTCCGCAAGGGCGGCCCGGACACGTGCCGGGCCGTCCCTCCTGCAACCGCCCGGCCGCGAAGGCCGGGCGTCTGCGGCTTTCGCCGCGAGTCCACTTACTCGGACTTGTTTTCCAGCTGCTCGCGCAGCAGCGCGCCCAGCTTGGTGGTGCCGCTCGACGCTTCCGCCGCGTTCTTGTTGTACTCGGCCAGGCTCTCGGCGGCCTCGGCTTCGTCCTTGGCGCGGATCGAGAGCTGCAGGGTGCGGCTCTTGCGGTCCTGGCCGACGTACTTGGCCTCGACCGCGTCGCCCACCTTGAGGTGCTGGCTGGCATCGTCGACGCGGGTGTCGGCGACGTCGCGCGCGGCGACATAGCCTTCCACGCCCTCGCCCAGGTCGATGACCGCGCCCTTGGCATCGACTTCCTTGACCGTGCCGGTGACCTTGGTACCACGCGGGTGGTTGGCCAGGAACTGGCCGTACGGATCCTGCTCGAGCTGCTTGACGCCAAGCGAGATGCGCTCGCGTTCCGGATCCACCGCCAGCACCACGGCTTCCACGGTGTCGCCCTTCTTGAAGTTGCGCGCGACTTCCTCGCCGGTCGAGTTCCAGGTGATGTCCGACAGGTGGATCAGGCCGTCGATGCCGCCGTCCAGGCCGATGAAGATGCCGAAGTCGGTGATCGACTTGATCTGGCCCGACACCTTGTCGCCCTTCTTGTGGATCGCGGCGAAGGTCTCCCACGGGTTGCTGGTGACCTGCTTGATGCCCAGCGAGATGCGGCGACGCTCCTCGTCGACGTCGAGCACCATGACCTCGAGCTCGTCGCCGACCTGCACCACCTTGGACGGATTGACGTTCTTGTTGGTCCAGTCCATCTCGGACACGTGCACCAGGCCTTCGACGCCCGGTTCGATCTCGACGAACGCGCCGTAATCGGTGACGTTGGAGACCTTGCCGAACACGCGGGTGTTGGACGGATAGCGGCGGGCGATGTTGTCCCACGGATCCTCGCCCAGCTGCTTCAGGCCGAGGCTGACGCGGTTGCGCTCGCGGTCGTACTTGAGCACGCGCACGTCGAGCTCGGCGCCCACTTCCACCACCTCGGACGGATGGCGCACGCGCTTCCAGGCCATGTCGGTGATGTGCAGCAGCCCGTCGATGCCGCCGAGGTCGACGAACGCGCCGTAGTCGGTGAGGTTCTTGACCACGCCCTTGAGCACCGCGCCCTCGACCAGCTTCTCCATCAGCTGCTCGCGCTCTTCCGAGTGCTCGCTCTCGACCACCGCACGGCGGGAGACGACCACGTTGTTGCGCTTGCGGTCGAGCTTGATCAGCTTGAACTCGAGTTCCTTGCCTTCCAGGTACACCGGGTCGCGGACCGGGCGCACGTCAACCAGGGAACCGGGCAGGAACGCGCGGACGTCCTTGATGTCGACGGTGAAGCCGCCCTTGACCTTGCCGCTGATGCGGCCGGTGATGGTCTCGTTCTTCTCGAGCGCTTCCTCGAGTTCGTCCCACACCATGGCGCGCTTGGCCTTCTCGCGCGACAGCACGGTTTCGCCGAAGCCGTTTTCCAGGGAGTCCAGCGCCACCTTGACGACGTCGCCGACGGCGATGTCGATCTCGCCGGCGTCGTTACGGAACTGCTCGATCGGCACGATGCCTTCGGACTTGAGGCCGGCGTTGATGACGACCACGTCGGTGCGCACGTCGACGACGGTGCCGGTGACGATCGCGCCGGGCTTGAGCTTGGCCAGGTTGGCCTGGCTGGCTTCGAACAGTTCTGCGAATGATTCGGTCATTTTGGAGATTACTCGGTTGAGGACACAGACCGCGCGCCGGCTTCGGCGCCGCGGTCCACCCGTTGTCGACCTGCGCGGGATTGCGTATGGCCGTGAGTGTTGTGTTGGACGGAACCGCACGGGAACTTCCCGCACGGGGCTGGTGTCTGCCTTGTTCGACCCGGCGGGGTCCCCCGCCCCGGACCGGGGCGCTGGAACCGCGCGACGGCCCTCAGGCCACGGATGTCCGCGGTCGGGGAGCCACCACGGCCAGCACGCGCTCGACGACCGCGTCGATGTCCAGGCCGGTGGTATCGATGTGGACGGCTCCCTCGGCCGGCCGCAGCGGCGCCACCGTGCGACTGGCGTCACGGGCGTCGCGCGCGAGGATCTCGCGCAGCAGACCGTCCATTGTGACCGAAACCCCCTTGTCCTTCAACTGTTTATAGCGCCTTTCCGCGCGTTCCCCGGCGCTGGCGGTCAGGAACACCTTGTACGGGGCGTCCGGGAAGATCACCGTGCCCATGTCGCGACCGTCCGCGACCAGCCCTGGCGCCCGGCGGAACGCCCGCTGGCGGTCCTTGAGCGCCGCCCGCACTTCCGGGATCGCGGCGATCGCGGAAGCCGCGGCGCCCGCGGTTTCGGTGCGCAACTCGTCGGTGGCGTCGTGGCCGTTGACCATCACCCGCAGCTCACCGGAATCCGATTCCCGGAAGCCGATTTCGGTATCGAAGGTGCACCGGACCAGCGCCCCCGCATCGTCGAGGTCGAGGTCGGCCCAGCCCGCGGCGACGCCGACGGCCCGGTACAGCGCCCCGGAATCGAGGTAGTGCCAGCCGAGCCGCTGCGCCACCAGGCGACTGATGGTGCCCTTGCCGGAGCCGGAGGGGCCGTCGATGGTGAGCACGGGGATCGGGTCGGTCATGCGCGGCACCTGAGGGGGAGGCGAGGGATTATCCTGCAGCGCGCGCCACGCCGCCCGCCTCCGCCACGATCCGGACAAGCGCTTGAATGGGCGGGGAAAAGACCGCTATAATGCGCGGCTTCGTTTTCCGCCTGCCCGTTTCCGAACCGTTTCCGAGGTCTGTCATGAAGGTCCTGTCCTCCCTGAAGTCGGCGAAGGCCCGTCACCGCGACTGCAAGGTCGTTCGTCGCCGTGGCAAGGTCTTCGTGATCTGCAAGTCGAACCCGCGTTTCAAGGCGCGCCAGCGCTGACCGCACGATCCGTCGCCCGGGACCCCGGGCGCCGCGGATCCCGAGACGTAACGCGAACGGCCGCAGCGATGCGGCCTTTTTGCGTGCGTGCGGCGGCGGGCGGCCGGGAGCCGACGGAGGCCTTGTCCCCCGTGCGCGCCAAACCCGGCAACCGACACAGCGCCCCGCGGCCGAATCTGCTACAACGCCGGGGCCACCCGCCCTGAATCCCGACGGAGCCCGACCATGCGCCTGATCCCGAGCCTCGCCCTGTCCGCGCTGCTGTGCGCCGCGGGCGCCGCTTCCGCCGACACCCTGCTGGTCGACCGTGCGCAGCACAAGGCGCACGTCGCCCTGCCCGAGCGCGGACTCAGCGCCGCCCAGGTGCAGGCCCGCTTCGGCGTCCCCACCGAGAAGCTCGACCCCCGCGGCGGCCAGAAGCGCCAGTGGCCCACGATCAACCGCTGGGTGTACCCGGCCTTCACCGTGTATTTCGAGCGCGATCGCGTCATCGACGCCGTCCTCAACCAGGCCCACACCGCCGAAGTCGGGCCGAAGCCCGCGATCCGGTAGTCCCGCCGAACGATGACCGCAGCGACATCGCGATTCCCCGCGGAGTGGGAACCCCAGTCCGCGGTGCTGCTCGCGTGGCCGACCGCCGACACCGACTGGGCCGCGCGCCTGGCCGAAGTCGAGGACACCTACATCGCACTGGTCGCGGCGATCACCCGCTTCGAGCCTGCGATCGTGTGCGTGTCCGATGCCGACGTGGAGGCCTATGCGCGCGCGCGGCTGTCGTCGGCGCGGGTCGACATGGACCGGGTGCGCTTCGTCGAGGTGCCCTACGACGACACCTGGCTGCGCGACTCCGGCCCGATCAGCCTGCGCGGGGCCGACGGCTTCCGGCTGCTCGACTTCCGCTTCACCGGCTGGGGCGGCAAGTTCGACGCGAGTCGGGACGACCTGCTGGTCGAGCGGCTCCACGACCTGGGAATCTTTGCGAACAGCTCGCGCCAACCGGTTGATTTCGCTCTGGAAGGCGGCGCGATCGAAACCGACGGCGCCGGCACCCTGCTCACCACCTGGCAGTGCCTGCACGAGCGCCACCCGGACGCCAGCCGCGGCGAACTCGACCGCCGCCTTGCGGGCTGGCTGGCGCAGGACCGGGTGCTCTGGCTCGAGCACGGCGCGCTGGAGGGCGACGACACCGACGCCCACATCGACACCCTCGCCCGCTTCGCCGCGCCGGATGCGATCGTCTACCAGGCCTGCGACGATCCCGCCGACAGCCATTACCCCGGCCTGCAGGCGATGGCTGCGGAACTCGCCGCGCTGCGTACCCGCGACGGCACGCCCTACCGCCTCTTCGCGCTGCCCTGGCCGGCGCCGATCGTGGACGAGGGACGACGACTTGCGGCGTCGTACGCCAACTTCCTGATCGTCAACGGTGCCGTGCTGATGCCGGCCTACGGCGATCCGGCCGACGCCGCGGCCGCGACCGTGCTGGCGCAGGCGTTTCCCGTACGCGAGATCGTCCAGGTACCGTGCCGGCCGCTGATCTGGCAGAACGGCAGCCTGCATTGCGTGACCATGCAACTGCCCGAGGGGCTGGCGTAGGAGCGCCCCCGGGTTCCAAACCCTTCCGGGCTTTACGCGTGCGGCGGTCGCGCCGGGGGCGGCTGAATGTCAGGCCCGCGATGCCCGCCGGCGCTCCGCGGCCGGCCCTACAATGTGCCGATGAAGACCAGGACCCTGCCCGTCGCGCTGATCCAGGAGCGCAACCACGGCGATGCCGACGCCAACCTGACAGTGATCGAAGCCCGTGTCGCAGAGGCCGCGAAGGCCGGCGCCAAGCTGGTGCTGCTGCAGGAACTGCACAACGGCTGCTACTTCTGCCAGCACGAGTCGGTCGCCGAGTTCGATCTAGCCGAGCCGGTGCCCGGGCCGAGTACCGAGCGCCTGGGCCGGCTTGCGAAGCAGCATGGCGTGGTGCTGGTCGCGTCCCTGTTCGAACGGCGGGCCGCAGGCCTGTACCACAACACCGCGGTCGTGCTGGAACGCGATGGCAGCGTCGCCGGCAGGTACCGCAAGATGCACATCCCGGACGACCCGGGGTTCTACGAGAAGTTCTATTTCACCCCCGGGGACCTAGGCTTCCAGCCGATCGACACCTCGGTCGGCCGCCTGGGCGTGCTGGTGTGCTGGGACCAGTGGTATCCGGAAGGCGCGCGGCTGATGGCGCTGGCCGGCGCGGAGCTGCTGCTCTATCCCACCGCGATCGGCTGGGACCCGGACGACGACCAGGGCGAGAAGACCCGCCAGCGCGACGCCTGGGTGCTGAGCCACCGCGGCCACGCGGTCGCCAACGGCCTGCCGGTCCTCTCCTGCAACCGAGTCGGCCATGAGCCTTCGCCGATGGGCGCGAGCGGGATCGATTTCTGGGGCAACAGCCACGTGCTCGGGCCCCAGGGCGAATTCATCGCCGAGGCCGGCACGGAGGCGACGGTGTTGCTGGCCGAGATCGACCTGGCCCGCAGCGAACACGTGCGGCGGATCTGGCCGTTCCTGCGCGACCGCCGCATCGACGCCTACGACGGCCTGCTCAAACGCTATCTGGACTGACTCCGTTGCCACCCCTGATCCGAGCGGCGACCGAAGCCGACATTCCCGCGATCGCCGCCATCTACGCCGATGAAGTCCGCGAACGCGTCAACACCTACGAGTACGACGTCCCCGACGCAGCGGAAATGCACCGCCGCATGCGGGCGATCGTGGGGGACGGCTTCCCGTACCTGGTGGCGGAGCTGGACGGCCGGGTCGCGGGGTACGCCTATGCGGGAAGTTTCCGTGCGCGGCTGGGGTACCGGTTCACGGTGGAGAACTCGGTCTACGTGGCCGCCGATGCCCAGGGACACGGCATCGGCGCAGCCCTGCTTGCAGCGCTGATCGAAGCCTGCGAGGCGCGTGGCTACCGGCAGATGATCGCGGTGATCGGCGAACCCACCAATACCGCCTCGATCCGCCTGCACGAGCGCTTCGGCTTCGTCCACACCGGCACCATGCCCGGAATCGCCTGGAAGCACGGGCGCTGGCTGGATACCGTGTTCATGCAGCGCCCGCTGGGCCCGGGCGCGTCGACCGCGGCCGCGGAAGACCCGGGAACCGGCACTTGATTGATACGAACGGTCGTGCTTTTATGGGGGCGTGCTCATGACGCCCTCCCCCACGAAGGGTGCCACCACGCGCGAGGCCATCCTCGCGCGTTCCTACGCGCTGGCCTGCGTCAACGGCCTCGAAGGCCTCACCATCGGTGGGGTCGCCGAGCAGGTCGGCATGTCCAAGAGCGGGGTGTTCGCGCACTTCGGCTCGCGCGAGGAACTGCAGCTCGCCACGCTCGACCTGGGCGGCGAGCTGTTCATCCGCGACGTCCTGGTCCCGGCGCTGCGCGAGAAGCGTGGCCTGCCGCGACTGCGCGCGATCTTCGCCAACTGGGCCGAGTGGGTCCGCCACGAGGACGACGGCGGCTGCCTGTTCCTCGCCGCCGCCAGCGAATACGACGACCGCCCCGGCCCGATCCGCGACCGCGTGCTGCAGCAGGAATCCGACTGGCGCGACCAGTTGGCCAAGGCCGTGCAACTGGCGATCGACAGCGGCGAACTCGCCGCCGACACCGAGATCGCGCAGGTCGCGTTCGAGATCTACGCGATCGCGCTCGCGGTCCATCACGACGCCGGGCTCACCGGCTACACCGAAGCGGCCGCACGCGGATTCCGCGCGTTCGAACGGCTGCTTCGCAGCTACTCCCCCACCGCCTGATCGCCGAACCCGAGAGGACCCTGGCATGGATGTTCTGGACGCAGAAAATAGCACGATCGTTCGTACTGAAAATCTGGACGGCAGCCTCGATTCGATCGACACCGGGCTGGGCGCGCCGGTCGCCGACACCCCGACTACCCAGGCGTCATGGCTCGGGAGCAACTGGCGCATGTCTGCCCTGCGCACCGCGATGCGCGTGCTCTCCCGGGTGTCGCCGGAACGCGCGGCCGCGCTGTTCGACCGGATCTGGTTCTCGGCGCCCAGGACCAAGCCCCGACCCGATGCCAGCGCCTGCCTCGCCCGTGGCGAGGCGCTCGCGTTCCGCGTACATGGCCGGCGCGTCGAGGCCTGGTCGTGGGGGCGCGGGCCGACGGTGCTGCTGGTCCACGGCTGGGGCGGTCATGCCGGGCAGATGCATGCGCTGGTCGAACCCCTGCTCGCGCGCGGCTTGCGGGTGGTCGCCTTCGACGCCCCGGCGCATGGCCGCTCCGATCCGAGCCGTCTCGGCGGCCACCGGGTGAGCATGCTCGAGATCGCCGACGCCCTGCGGGTGGTCGCCGCCGGGGTCGGACCGCTGACGGGCCTGGTCGCGCATTCGGGTGGCTGCACGGCCACCGCGCTGGCCCTGCGCGACGGCTGGGCGGGTCCGGGACGGATCGCGTTCGTCGCGCCGTTCGCCCTGCCTTCCGCCGCGATCGAGCCGTTCGGCCGCGCGATTGGCGCCAGCCCGGCGGTAACCGCACTTTTCAGCACGAAGGTCGAAGCCCGGTTCGCCCGTCCATGGACCGATTTCGACATGCCCGGCCTGGCGCGCCTGCGCGCGCTGCCGCCGCTGCTGGTCGTGCACGACCGCGGAGACCGCGACGTGCCCTACTTCCATGGACGCGCGGTGGCGCAGGCTTGGCCCGACACGCAACTGGTCAGCACCGACGGGCTCGGGCATCGGCGGCTGCTGCGCGATCCATCGGTGGTGTCGGACATCGCCCGGTTCATGTCGCAGGGCCGCGCGGCCCCGCCTCCGGCCACGCCCGGGGACGCGCGTTGCGAACTCGACCACGCCTACGCCTCCGCGGGCGTCTGCGGGCGGACTACGGCAGCGGAGTGAACGCGGCCCCGCGGCGACGTCCGCGCTGCTTTCCCTGTCGCGCGCCAGGTACTACCCTGTCCCCCGCAGACAAGACGGCGCCGCAAGGCGCCGTCTTGTTGTCGGAACCTCCCTCCATGCAGATCCTTCCGTTGAGCGAACACGCAGCCCCCGCCGCCGAAGCCGACTGGCGCGCCCAACCCCACGCCATCGTCGAGCGCGACGGCGTGCGCTACACCCTGCTGGGAACCGCGCATGTGTCGCGCGCCAGCGTGGAGGCGGTCCGCGCCGCGATCGCCGGGGGCGGCTTCGACGCGGTCGCGGTGGAGCTGGACCAGCAGCGCCTGGACGCGATCAGCGATCCGGACGCGCTCGCCAGGCTCGACCTGGTCAAGGTGCTGCGCGAGGGCAAGACCCCGCTGTTCGCCGCCAACCTTGCGATGGCCAGCTACCAGCGCCGCCTCGCCGAACAGCTCGGCATCGAACCGGGTGCGGAACTGAAGGCGGCGGTCGAGGACGCGCGCGCGCGCGGCCTGCCGACGCACCTGATCGATCGCGACGTCGGCCTGACCTTCCGCCGCGCGCTGCAGCGGCTGGGCTGGTGGCAACGCGCGAAGCTCGGCGGCGGCATCGTCGCCGGCCTGATCGTCGACGACGAGGTCGCCGAACACGACATCGAGAAGCTCAAGCAGGGCGACATGCTGCAGGCCAGCTTCAGCGAGTTCGCCGAGCAGACGCCCGAGCTGTACGACACCCTGATCGCCGAACGCGACCGCTACATGGCCGCCCGCCTGCGCGCGAGCGCGGGAAGCGCGCGCGAAGTGCTGGCCGTGGTCGGAGCCGGGCATCTCGACGGGCTGGCGCGGCACCTGCGCGAGGACGATGCGACGCCGGACACGGTCACGGCCGCGCTCGAGACGATCAAGCCGAAATCGAAACTGCCGGTGATGGAGATCTGCATCGGCGCGTTCCTGCTCATCGGCTTCGCCTGGGGCTTCGCCAGCGGCGGCCTCGACGTCGGCACCGACCTGCTGCTGTACTGGGTGCTGTGGACCGGCGGCCTCGGCGCGCTGGGCTGCCTCGTCGCCGGCGGCCATCCGCTGAGCATCCTCGGCGCGTTCGTGTCCTCGCCGTTCACGCCGCTGCATCCGGCGCTGGCCTCGGGCACCGTCAGCGCGCTGATCGAGGCCTGGGTGCGCAAGCCGACCTACGCCGACTTCATGGCGCTGCGGCAGGACGTGAACACGGTCCGCGGCTGGTGGCGCAACCGGGTGGCGCGCGTGCTGGTGAACTTCTTCCTGACCTCGCTCGGCACGGCGATCGGCGTCTGGACCGGCGGCGCGCGGATGCTGGCGCGGCTGTTCGGCTGACCGGCCTGCTCGCGCGCAGTACCCCACGAGGTTCCCGAGGAAGCGCCACAGGATCTTCGCGCCCACGGTCTAGCTGCGCGCGTTTCGCACCACGTGCGATTCGATCGCATCGAGCGCTGCGCGGGTTCGCCTGGATCTTCGGCGAGCAGGACATCGCCATTGCCACCTGAGCAGCGGATGCGCGTAGCGCAGCAGCGGATCTTCCCGCACCCGGGGGCGATCGGCGTATGCATCCGCCCGGCGGCTGAGGTACGTCGGCACGTAGTACGTGCCCGAAGCATGCATGGCCTAGAGGATCGCTCGCGCGCCAGGTCGTGGCGGTCGACCATCGACCGCCGATCCTCGCGCCATGCCGGCGTGCCCGCTGCCGCGCGCAGCGCGGCGGACCCGTCGAACGACTCGTGCAACAGGAATCGCGCGTGCTCCAGGCACCGTTGCTGGCGCCCCCCGATCGCAGCCACCGCGTGCGGCCGATGCCCGACCACCGGCATGCGGTGCCGCCGCGCCTCGTCGACCAGCGCGAGGCAGGCCTCGCGCGGGATCCCGTCGTACACCTTGATGGTGTCGATGCTGCCTGCGAAATGACGCACGAACGCCCTCGCCTGCGCAGGCATGGCGGTGCCGAAGAATGCCGGCACGTTGCCCAGCCGCGACGCCATGTCCGGGCCGTTGGCCATGAAGCTGCTGGCCGGATGGCCGCCCGGTGGCCAGCGGATCGAGCCTCGCGGCACGCGTGCGCGTCCCCTCCCCGGCGAAAAGCGGACCGCGCCCTGCCGGGGACGGAAGCCGGGAAGTGCGCGTCGGCCTATTCGGCGCGCAGCGGCACCGGTGCCTGCGCGACGGGCTCGCCCCGGCGTCCGCGCGCACGACGCACCACCCGCGACGTGCCCGTGCGCAGGTCGTCGAGCAGCGCGTAGATCGTGGGCAGGAACAGCAGGCTGACCACGGTCGAGAAGGCGAGGCCACCGGCGATCGCGCGTGCCATCGGATAGTACGGCGGCATGCCGTCGGCGGTGTCGGTGTTGAGCGCGATCGGGATCATCGCCAGGATCGCCGTGCCCATCGTCATCAGGATCGGGCGCAAGCGCTCGCGGCTGCCCTCGACCAGCGCCTCGGTCCTCGGCATGCCGCGCCGGCGCAGGTTGTTGATGTGCTCGATCATCACGATGCCGTTGTTCACCACCACGCCCATCAGCACCAGGATGCCGATCACCGCCATGATGTTCATCTCGGTGCCGGTGATCCAGAACAGCCAGTACACGCCGAAGATCGAGAACAGCACGCAGGACATGATCGCGGTCGGGAACAGCAGCGACTCGAACACCGCCGCCATGATCACCAGCATCAGCACCAGCGCGATCGCGATCGCGCGCAGCATCTGGTCCATGCCGTCGATGTTGATGTTGAAGCCCATGCCGGAGAAGGTGTAGCCGTAGCCGGGCGGGAACTGCACGCCCTCGAGTGCGGTTTCGACCGCCTTGCGCGCCTCCTCCACCGGCACGTCCTTGGCGATGCCGGCCTCGATGCGCAGCATCGTCTGCCGGTTCAGGCGCTGGATCGAGGTCGAGGCCGGGTTGAGGCCGACGTCCACCATCGCCATCAGCGGCACCTGGGTGCCGTTCGCGGCGCGCACCATGAAGCCCGACAGGTCCTCGATGCCGTACTCGTCCGATCCGGCGAAACGCACGTTCACCGGGATCTCGACGTCCTCGCGGTGGAAATCCCGCAGCGACGAGCCACGCAGCGCCATGCCGACGAACTGCGCCACTTCCTGCGCGCTGAACCCGTACGCCGCGGCGCGTTCCCGGTCCACGCGCACCGACAGCTCGGTGTTGGCGTCGCCGGTGTCCACGCGCACGTCGCGCAGCTTCTCGTTGCGCCCGAGCATCGGCACGATGTCGGCCGACAGCTCCTGCAGGACCTGGGTGGAATCCCCGATCAGGCTGAAGCTGATGCCCTCGCCCTCGTTGCCCATGCCGCCCGGCCAGCCGAGGCCGATCTTGGCGCGCGCCGACTGCGGCAGCCCCTCCCGGATCTTCTCCTGGATCTGCAGGCTCACCGCACGGTCCTCGACGTCGAGGAACAGGCGCGTCGAGGCCCAGCCCTGTTCGCTGTAGCGGCTGTAGACCTTCTCGATCCGGAACGCCTCGCGGTTGGCGTTGACGAACTGCTCGACCCGCGCGACCTCCTTGCCCATCTCCTCCTTCGAATAGGCGCCCTTCCACTGGTAGAAGATGTTGACCTGGCTGGGATCGCCGTCGTCGCCGCCGCCCTTGGTGTTCATCATCGGGTAGACGCTCGCCAGCGAGATCGCGAGGATGCCCACCACGCTCCAGCCGCGGTGGTCGAGCGTCCAGCGCAGCACGCGCGCGTAGCGGTTCTGCATGCCGGTGATGAAGGGCGACTTCACCGCCGGCGGGGTCTTCATGCGCGCCGACAGCATCGGGATCAGGCTCACCGCGACCAGCCACGAGGCCAGCAGCGAGACCGAGATGGTCAGCGCCAGCTGGGTGAGGTAGATGGTGATGATGTTGCGTTCGCCGAACATCATCGGCAGGAACACCACGCAGTGGCACAGGGTGCCGGCCGACAGCGCGATGGCGACATGGCGGGTGCCGATGATCGAGGCCAGCCAGGGCTTGTCGGGGTACTTCTCCCGCTCCTGGTAGATGCTCTCGACCACCACCACCGCATTGTCGACCAGCATGCCGACCGCCAGCAGCAGGCCCATCATCGAGATGATGTTGAGCGAGATCCCGGCGAAGTACATGAAACCCAGGGTCATGATGAAGCAGATCGGAATCGCCGTGGTGACCATCAGCGTCGAGGGCCAGTGGCGCAGGAACGCGTACAGCACGATGATCGACAGCGCCAGGCCGATGCCGCCCGCCTCGGCCAGCGCCAGCAGGGAGCCGGTCACCGCCTCGCCCTGGTCGTCGCTGATCTCGATGCCGATGCCGCGCATCGCCGGATCCTCTTCCAGTACCGCGATCTCGGCGCGCACCGCTCGCGAGAGATCGACCAGATTCGCGGCGCGTTCCTTGTACACGTCGACGCCGACGCTGGGCTTGCCCTCCATCTGTCGCACGTAGCTCATGCGCTGCGGTTGCAGGCTGACCTCGGCGATGTCGGACAGGCGCGTGCCGCGATCGTCGACGCGCAGGTCGCGCAGCGCCTGCAGTTCCTGCAGTTCACCGCGCGGTTGCACGCGCAGCCGGCGCCCATCCTCGGTGATCTGCCCGGCGGACACCGAGAAGTTGGCCGCCTGCAGCCGCTGCACCAGTTCGTTCAGGGCCACCCCATGCGCGCTGAGGCGGTCCTTGTCTAGCGCGACCAGCACTTCCTGCCGGGCCACGCCTTCGACTTCGACGCGCGCCACCCCGGGCAGGCGCTCGAGCCGCTGCTTGATGCTGCGCTCGATCAGGTCGGCGCGCGCGCTCAGGTCCTCGTCGCTGGTCAGGCGCAGGCTCATCGCCTCGCGGTCGCTGGTACTCCAGCGCTGCACGTAGTAGCGGCGGAAGTCGTCCGGCAACTGGTCGCGCACCGAGTCGATGCGCTCGCGCGCCTCGGATGCGGCGATGGCGATGTCGCGGCTCCAGTCGCTGAACTGGACCTGGATCTGGCCGCCCTCGGCGTTGGCGCGCGAATTCATCGACTGGATGCCGGACATCGTCGCCAGCGCTTCCTCCACCGGGCGCAGGATGTTGCGCTCCACTTCTTCCGGGGTGGAGCCCGGATACGGCAGCGAGACGAAGAAGAACGGGATGGTGGCCTCGGGCTCGGCTTCCAGCGGCAGCCGGAACGAGGCGATCAGCCCGATCGCCACCATCGACACGAACAGCATGATCGTGGTGATCGGCCGGCGGATGGAAAGCTCGGTGATGTTCATCGCATCAGCCCCTGGCACCCGGTCCGTCCAGCGCATCGTGCTCGTGCGACAGCACTTCGGCGACCTGCGCGGCGGTGGTGCGCGCGCGGCGGCCACGTTGCGCGTAGTGCTCGTCGGGCTTGCGGTCGAGCAGGTCGTAGACCACCGGGATCACCAGCAGGGTCAGCAGGGTCGACACCAGCAGCCCGCCGATCACGGTGATCGCCATCGGCGAGCGCACCTCCGCGCCCTCGCCGAAGGCCAGCGCCAGCGGCATGAAGCCGAACACCGCCGTCAGCGTGGTCATCATGATCGGCCGCAGGCGCGAACGCGCGCCCTCCACCAGTGCCTCGCGCTTGGCCACGCCGGCCTCGCGCAACTGGTTGACCTTGTCGATCAGGATGATCGCGTTCTTCACCACCAGCCCCACCAGCAGGATCAGGCCGATGAACACCACCACCGAGATCGGCGAACGGGTGAGCATGAGCGCCGCGACCGCGCCGACCATCGCCAGCGGGATGGTGAACAGGATCACGAACGGATGCAGCAGCGATTCGAACTGCGAGGCCATGACCAGGTAGACCAGGAACACCGCGAGCCCGAACGCGAACAGCAGCGAGCGCACCGAGTCGCCCAGTTCCTCGCCCTGCCCGCCCATGCGCATCACCACGTCGGCGCCGAGCGGGTTGTCGGCCACCATCTTCTCCACGTCCGCGATCGCGGTGCCGAGGTCGATGTCGCGCAGGTTGGCCGAAACGATCGCGACGCGGCGCTGGTCGGCGCGGTGGATCTCGCTCGGGCCGGAGGTCGAGACCACGTCGGCGACCGAGGCCAACTCCACCGGGTTGCCGCCGGTCGGGTTGACGATCAGGCGCCGGATGTCGTCCACCGAGGAGCGCTCGGACTCCCGCACCCGCACCAGCACGTCGATCTTGCGGTCGCGGAAGCTGTAGCGGGTGGCGACGTTGCCGCGCACCTTGTTCACCACCGCGTCCGCGATCTGGCGCGTTGTCAGGCCCAGCGCGGCGGCGCGGTCCTGGTCGAACACGACCTGGATCTCCGGGAACCCCTGCTCCACCGTCGAGGTGACGTCGGCGTAGTTCGGGTTGGCGCGCATCAGTCCGGCGAGGCGGACGCCGGCGACGCGGATCGCCTCGAGGTCGCTGCCCTCGATCTCGATCTCCAGCGGCGGCGACAGCGAGAACAGTTCCGGCCGCGCGAAATCCACCTGCGCCGAGGGATAGGCCTGCATGGTGGTGCGCAGGCGCTCGACCAGCGCCGCCTCGCGCGAGGTGTCGTCCATCACCACCGACAGCTTGCCGATGTTCTCGCCGCTCTCGGTCGGGCTGGCGTCGAGCCGGGTGCCGGTTCCGGAGACGCCATACAGCAGGCGCACGCCCTCCTCGTCGGCATGCTTGCGCTGCACGTCGCGCACCAGCGCGTCGGTCTGCGCCAGCGGGGTGCCCGGCGGCAGCTTGGCGGTCATCTCGAACCGGTCCTGGGCCAGCTGCGGGATCAGGTCCAGGCCCAGGAACGGCAGCGCCGCGACGGTCAGCGCGAACGCCAGCGCCGCGCCGGCGAGCACCGGCCAGGGCCGCGCCAGCGCCGCCGGCAGCATCCGCAGGTAGCGCGCCTCGGCGCGGTTGTAGGGCGCCATCGCCAGGTCGCTGGCCTTGCGCATCACCGGCCCGACCACGGCGACCAGGCCGCGCCACAAGCGCACCAGCGCCCACGCCGCGGCGAAGAACAGACCCCGGATGGTCGCGCCGATGCCCCGTCCGGTGGCGGCGACCGGCTTCTTCCAGCGGCTGGCCGGACGCCACTGCGGATGCGGTTCCTCTTCGGGGAACGCCATCGGTGGCCGGTCCTTGAGCGCGCTGAGCATCGGGATCAGGGTCATCGACACCACCAGCGAGACCGCGATCGCGATCGAAACGGTCAACGCCTGGTCGCGGAACAGCTGCCCGGCGATGCCCTCGACGAACACCAGCGGCAGGAACACCGCGATCGTGGTCAGGGTCGAGGCCACCACCGCCATGAATACTTCGCGCGTGCCCGAGATCGCCGCTTCCAGGATGCCCAGTCCGCGCTCGCGCGCCTTGGCCACCGATTCGAGCACGACGATCGAGTCGTCGACCACCAGCCCGGTCGCCAGCGCGAGCCCGCCCAGCGACATCAGGTTGAGGCTCAGGCCCAGCTGGCCCATGAAGAAGAACGTGGTGATGATCGAGATCGGCAGCGACAGCGAGATCACGAACGTGCTCCAGCCGTCGCGCAGGAACAGGAAGATGATCAGGATCGCGAGCACGCCGCCGATCACCGCATCGACCTTGACGTCGCGGATCGCGTGCCGGATGAAGACCGACTGGTCCTCGACCACGGTCATCTCGATGTCGCGCGGCAGTTGTTCGCGGACCAGTTCCAGCCGCGCTTCGAGCGCGTCGGCGGTGGACACGGTATTGGCATCGCCTTCCTTGTAGACCGCCAGCTCGACCGCCTCGTGGCCGGCGCTGCGGATCACCGCCTCGCGCTCCTTGTAGCCCTGGCGCACCTGCGCCACGTCGCGCAGACGCACCGGCGAGGTGCCGCCACCACCGCCGTCGCTGCGCAACGCCGCGATCACGTTGGGATCGCGGCTGCCCAGGATCGCGGTCATCAGTTGCTGGTTCTCGCCGGTGGACGACGCAGCGGACGCGCCACCCGCGGTGGTGAGCAGCATCTCGCCGATCTGCTCTACCGTGGCGAACTGGTTGACCGTGCGCACCAGGTAACGCTGCGAGCCTTCCTCCAGGCGTCCGCCGGAGAGGTTGACGTTTTCCTGCTGCAATCGTTCGATCACGTTGTCCAGCGACAGGCCGAGCTGGGCCAGCCGGCGCTGGTCGATGTCGACCTGGATCTCGTCCTCGAGCCCGCCACCGACCTTGACCGCGGCGACGCCGGCCACCGGCTCGAGCTTGCGCTTGAGGTCGTCGTCGGCATAGCGGCGCAGCTCCATCAGGCGACGCACGGCATCCGCCTCGCTGCCGCCTTCCTGGGTGGACGACAACGCCAGGCGCATGATCGGCTGGGTCGACGGGTTGAAGCGCAGCAGCACCGGCGGCGACGCTTCCAGCGGCAGCTGCAGCGTCTCCATCTTGTCGCGCACGTCGAGCCCGGCCTGCTCCATGTCGGTGCCCCAGGCGAACTCGAGCACGACATCGCTCTGGCCGGTACGCGAGATCGACTTGAGCTTGCGCAGTCCCTTGACCACGCCCAGCGCCTCTTCCGCCGGCTGCGAGATCAGGGTCTCGACTTCCGCCGGCGCGGCGCCTTCGTAGTCGGTGCGCACGGTCAGCGTGGGGTAACTCAGGTCGGGCAGCAGTTCCACCTTCAGGCCCGACAGCGAGATCAGGCCGAACAGCACCAGGGTCAGCGTCATCATCGCGATGGTGACGCGGCGCCGCGTGGCGAACTCGACCAGGTCGAAGCCGCCCCCGGGCGGCGGATCGTGCGGGCCCATCAGTTGCCCGCCCGCGCCGCCGCGGCCGGCTCCGGCTTCGCCTTGTCGGCCGCGGCCTCGCCCAGCACCTGCACCGCGCTGCCTTCGCGCAGCGCGGCCTTGCCGGCGACGACCACGGCATCGCCCTCTTCCAGTCCCTCGCGCACCTCGATCCAGCCGCCGTCCGCATAACCGAGCGTCACCGCGACCCGCGAGGCCTTGCCGTCGCGGACCGCATACACCGCCGGTTCGCCGCCATCCTCGAGCAGCGAGACGCGCGGCACCACCAGCGCGTCCGCGCGCTGGTCGTAATTGATCGACAGCCGGCTGAACATGCCCGGCTGCAGCCCGCCGTCGCCGGCGAACGCGGTGACCACGCGGAAGGTGCCGGTCCCGGTGTCCACCACCGGCGACACCCGATCCACGGTGCCGGTGAAACGCTTGCCGGGCAGCGCGTCGGCGACCAGTTCCACGCGCTGCCCCGGCTTGAGCTTGGCGACCTCGCGCTCGGGCACGTTGAGCGTGGCCTCGAGCCGGCTGCTGTCGACGATCCGGAAGATCGGCGAATTGATCTGCACGAAGTTGCCCGGCTTGATGTCGCGCGAGGCGATCACGCCCGAGATCGGCGCGACCACGTGGGTGTACGACAGCTCGAGGTTGGCGAGGCGGTTCACCGCGCGCGCGTTCTCCAGGTCGTAGCGCAACTGGTCGAGATCGTTGGCGCTGACCATCTGTTGCGCTTCGAGCTGTTGCGCGCGCTTGAAGTTGGCCTCGAGCTTGCGCAACTGCGCGGAACTCTGCGCGGCCTGCAGGCGGGCGCGGTCGGCGTCCAGACGCACCAGCGGCTGCCCGGCGCGGACCGCTTGGCCTTCCTCCACCAGCACCTCCAGCGCCACGCCCGAGGTCTTGGCGACCACCTGCGATTCGGCAAGGGGTTCGAGGGTGGCGGTGTTGGCATAGCTGGCCGCGATCGCACGCCGCGCGACCTTCTCGACCTCGACCGGGATCGGGTCCGGCCCCTTGTCTTCCGCATCCTTGGCCTGGGCGTCGGCGCCACCCTTGCAGCCGGCCAGCAGCAGCGCGGCCGCAAGCGTGCCGATGACCAGGACCGGGCGGAATGCCGGGAAGATTCGGTTCGTATACATGGATTTGGCCAGACCCCTATGGTGTTGTAGCAAGGTATATCACCCTGACTGCGGGCGGTATCCGCCGAAGGTCATGGTGACTCCCGGCGGCAGGTCTTTCGACGGCGGCAGGGATACGGACGTGACCGACGCGGTTGCACACCGGCCGCAAGCGCAGTGCATGCCCGCGTGTGCGCACCGGCGCGCCGCTTCGCGATCCGTTAACAGTCGGTGGAGCGCAAGCTATACTGGCCCGATTGCGCGCCGATGCACGTCGTCGCCCATTCCGATACCTCAAGCCATACAGCCACCAGGATTGCGGACACACTCCATGACGCGACCGTTGACGATCGCCGCCGGCCTCGCCGTTGCCTTGCTTGCGCTGGCTTCCCTGCCACGCACCGCGCCGGCCCAGGATGCCGAAACACCCCCGGCCGAAGCAGTTCCAGCCGAAGCGTCGCCGGCCGAAACCGCTGAAGCGCCCGCCCCCGCCACGCCGCCGCCGGCGGCCGTTCCCGCCGCCCTGACGGGTGATGCCGAGACCGGGCGCCTGCTGACCTACACCTGCCAGGGCTGCCACGGCATCGTCGGCTACAAGAACGTCTATCCGACCTACCACGTCCCGCGGATCGGCGGCCAGTCGGCGGTCTACCTCGTCAATGCGCTGACCGAGTACAGGAAAGGCACCCGCACGCACCCGACGATGGAAGCGCAGGCGCAGAGTTTTTCCGACCAGGACATCGCCGATATCGCCGCCTTCCTGTCGGAGCTGAAGCCATGAGCCGCGCCACCGCCCGTCCCGACCGCATCGGCCGGCTGGCCGTCGCGCTGCTGTTCTCCCTCGCGCTGGCCGCCTGCGGCGGCGAGTCCGGAACCGGACACGCCGACGGCGAGCAGATGTCCTCCTCGGCCGGCCTGCCCAAGGGCCGCGTCGCCGAAGGCGAAACCCTGGCCAACGCCAAGGGCCAGGCCACGGGACAGTCGTGCATCGACTGCCACGGCGCCGACGGCAACGCGCCGCTGGACGACACCTACCCCAAGCTGGGGGGCCAGTATTACGACTATCTCGAGCACGCGATCGTGCAGTACCGGGACGGCAGGCGCGAGCACGCGCTGATGTCGCAGCAGGCGGCCAACCTCAGCGACCAGCAGATCGCCGACCTCGCCGCGTATTTCGCCTCGCGTCCTTCGCAATTGCGGGATCTGCACGGCGCGCATTGAGATCGGGGCCGGGCGCCCGCCGCCCGCCGCCCGCCGCCCGCCGTCAGGATCGAGCAAGGCCCGCGGATCGCGGGCCTTTTTTCATTCGCTCACCGCTCCCGTCCCGGGAGCTTCGTGTACCCGCTGTCGCGCGCAGACCCCCGCCGGAGCGCGCCCGCGGTTGCAGAGGTCTTGGTTCACTGCCGGAACGGAGGCCTTTCGCTAGGACTCGCCTCGACGCGAAGACCACCCACGTCGCGCACGCGGATCATGCACGACGCCTTCGCTTCCGGCAGGTCGCCTCAGGGCGTGGCCGGCGCCGGGCCCAGGCTGTCCTGGTCTTCCTGCAGCTCGCGCTTGAACGGCACGTCCGGCGGCTCGCGCGCCTCGGCCTCGACGTCGAGCATGTTCGGATCGCTGATCCCGCAGGCGCCGCCCAGCATGAGCATGGCCACGGTGCAGCGGATGCGCTTGCCGGTGCCGGGAATCGGGATCAGCACCTCCTTGATGCTGCGCCGGACCCATTCCTGCAGCAGGGTCTCGTGCGGCACCCAGAAGCGGTCGAAGGCGCTCGGCTCGTAGCCGATCGGCGGGCGCTTGAGCCAGGTTCCCCTGCGGTCGATCTTTTCGAAATCCTCGGTGATCGTGCCGGGCGGCAGGCCGCCGCCGACGTCGCCGGCGCTGCCCGCAAGGCGCGGACTGCCGTCGGCGTTGAACAGGCCCGAAGGGCTTCCCGACTGCCCGCCCGGCACGTTGCGGTCGGAATCGCCCCAGTCGTCGCCACGCCGCGGCGAAGGCAGCGCACCCGGCGCCGGGCTCGATGCCGGTCCCGCACCCGCCGTGGCGGCCGAGGGCGTCGCGCCCTGCCCGCTCTGGCGTCGGCCACCGGCTTCGGTCGAGGACGAAGGCGCAGTGCCGCTGGCGGCGGGCGTGCCCTGCGCGGTGCTGTCGGTTGCGTTTTCGGCGGCGCCGGCCGCCGGGCGGGGGGCGCGCAATTCGATCTCGCGCTGGGTGACCGCAGGCCCGTCGCGCTGCAGTTCGGGGATGGCCGGCGTCGTGCTGCGCGGAACGCGCAGCGCGATCTCCGGCGCGGGCGTAGGCACGGCGCGCTCGACGATCTCAAGCTCCGGCTGGCGCACGTCGGGCACGTTGACGTCGCGACGCGGCAATGGCCGGATCTGCGGCGGTGGCGTCACCGTCGGCACTTCGACCAGGCGCACCTCGGGCGCTGGCGCGCTCAGCTCGGGCGTGGCCAGCACCGGCGGCCGGGGGACGTCGATGGTCGGTGGCACCAGCACGAAGTCGCTGTCGGGCTGCGGCGTATCGGTCACCTCGAGCGGTTGCGCGGCGACCGGCGGCGGCTGCTCCGGCGCGGGTTCCACCTCGGCCACCGACGGCGGAGGCGCTGGCGGCGAAGCCTGCGGCGCACTCGCTGCCGGTGCCGCGGCGGCCGGTTCCGGGCTGGCCGCCACCTGCGGCACCGTCAGTTCGGCCTGTTGCGAACCACCGCCTTCATCCTGCGGCGTGCCCTCGCCGATGAACTCCACCTGGGTGATGTTCTCGCCCAGCCGCTCGGCCTCGGCCTCGTCGCTCGGGAAACGCCCGACCATGAACATGATCATCAGCTGCAGCCACACCATGTGCAGCAGCACCGACGTGCCGATCGCGAACACGCGCGTGCGGCGATCGGGCGCGGGTCGTTCGCGCCAGTCGGCCCGCCACAACCGGGCGAACGCCTGCAGGCCGTTGAGCCGGCGGTAGCCCCGCGGATACACCGGCTGGCGGGCGAGGAACACCGACACCAGGTCCTGCGCCACCACCGCGATCCGGCGCACCTCCACGCGCGCCGACGCGAACCACTCGTCCCAGCCCGGGGGGAACTGCCCGACCGGCCGCGGCGGGCGGATCGAACGTCCCTTGCGCCGCGAGCGCCGGACCGCCTCGATCAGTTCGCTGGACGAGTACACCCGGCGCGCGTTCCGTCAGTCCGCGCGCGGCATGTAGGGCGCCGTCCCGGTCTCGTGGTCGGTCGCATCGCGCACCGCGGTCACGCCGGGCACCTTGTCCATCAGCGTGCGCTCGATGCCCTGCTTCAGGGTCACGTCGACCATGCCGCAGCCGTGGCAACCGCCGCCGAAGCGCAGCACCACCACGCCTTCGGCGGTGATTTCCTGCAGCGCGACATGGCCGCGGTGCATGGCCAGCTGCGGGTTGATCTCGGACTCGATCAGCCAGCGCACGCGTTCGACCATCGATGCCGATTCCGGCGGCGCCTCGCCCTTGATCTTCGGCGCGCGGATCTGCAGCTGGCCGCCGGTGGCGCGCGACTCGTAATCGATCTGGGCGCCATCGAGGAACGGCGCGCTCTCCGGGTCCAGCCAGAGCGTGAAGCCCTCGCAGTCGATCGCCCATTCGTCGCCCTGCAGGTCGGCCGGCTCGGTGAACTCGAGCCGCACGTCGGCCCGCGCCGTGCCTGGGTGCACCGCGGCCAGGCGCACGCCGAGGCCGGGCAGCGCCTCGCGTTCGATCAGCTTGCGGAAATGCGCCTGCGCATTGTCGGAAATCTGGATCATGGTCGGTTCCGTGTTTCGACGTATTCTAGGGCCAGCCCCGCGAGATGCCCGCACGCCGCGCCGCGGCAGGCGCCCCCGCACACGATCCGTTCATTCGTGGCGCCGCCATCCACAGGAGATTCCGCCATGTCGGACCTGATCCCGCTCGTCCAGGCCCACTGCCTTCCGCGCCGCGGTGGCGAACACCGGCTCGGAGAAGCCCGCATCCGCGAACTGCTGCCGGAGATCCCCGGCTGGGAGCTCGCCGAGAACGGTCGCGCACTGACGAAGACCTTCACGTTCGAAGATTATTACCGGACGATGGCGTTCGTGAATGCGCTGGCCTACCTCGCCCATCGCGAGGACCACCACCCAGACCTCGGCGTGCACTACGATCGCTGCGTGGTGCGCTTCTCCACCCACGATGTTGGCGGGCTGAGCGAGAACGACTTCATCTGCGCGGCCAAGGCGGACGCACTCGCGGCCTGACCGGGCCCGGCCCGCAAGGCCCTTCGGACCCCAGGCCGACCCGCGACCTCGATGCGTGGTTGCGAAGGATGCCGGCGCCCGCACCGGAACGGGCCTGACGGGACGCACCTGCCATCCGGGCTTCAGCCCAGCCGGTCCAGCACCTCGACCAGCTCCGGCGCCAGCGGCGCGCTGAGCACGTAGGGCGCCGCGCCGCCGTCGAGCGCGAACTCGAGCGAGGCCGCGTGCAGGAACAGCCGCGTCAGGCCCGCCTGTTCGCGCAGGCGCTGGTTGACCTCGACCGCCCCGTACTTGTCGTCTCCGGCCACCGGGTGGCCGATGTGCTGCGCGTGCACGCGGATCTGGTGGGTGCGGCCGGTCTCGATCCGCACCTCGCAGTAGGAATGCCCGCCGCGGCGCTCGAGCACCCGGAAGTGGCTCAGCGACGGCTTGCCGTCCGCATGCACCTGCACGTGCCGTTCGCCGCCCTGGCGCAGGCCGATGTGCAGCGGTGAGTCCACGCTCATCACCCCGTCGGGCATGCGCCCGGCCAGCAGGGCCAGGTAGCGCTTGGCGATGCCGCCTTCCTCACGCATCAGGGCCTGCAGTTCGCGCAGCGCCGAGCGCTTCTTGGCGATGACCATCAGGCCGGAGGTGTCCCGGTCCAGCCGGTGCACCAGCTCCAGCGGCTCGCCGGGACGCAGCGCGCGCAGGGTCTCGATCACGCCGAAGCTGATCCCGCTGCCGCCGTGGCTGGCGACCCCGGAAGGCTTGCTGATCGCCAGCAGGCGCGCGTCCTCGTGGACGATGCTGGCCGCCATCGCCGCCAGCAGGCCTTTCGCCGGCGTTCCCCTGTCTCCTGCTTCGCCGAGACGTACCGGTGGGATCCGCACCTGGTCGCCCCCCTGCAGCCGGGTCTCCGGCTTGGCCCGGCCACCGTTCACCCGCACCTGGCCGCTGCGCACGATCTTGTAGACCAGCGACTTCGGCGCCCCCTTGAGCTGGGACAGCAGGAAGTTGTCCAGGCGCTGGCCGGCCCGCTCGGGGTCCACCCGGACGGTGCGCACGCCGCCGCCGGGGGCGGGCTGGGACCGGGTCTCGTTCATTGTCATGCTTTATCTGATACACTCGGCGGGCGAGATAAGGTGCTGATTTCGCTGGAAGATTCCCGGGCCGAAAGCCCGCCTTCCGCGAGACCCGTCGAGTGCGCGACCACCGCCCCCGGGGCGGCCATGTTAGCGGCTGGACGGCAGTTCCGGACATCGCCCTCTGCGAAGGCAGCGGTGCTGAACATGTCCCGTGCGGCGCGAGAGCCGGCCCGAAAGGCCGTCCCGCGTCAGCCGCCGGCCCTGCAACACTTTTTTGAATTGAAGCGCTCCCGCGGTCCGCCGTGGTGTCGTAGCGCTGGAAACCCGGGATCGCCGCTGCGCTTGCGCGGCTGGCGGCCAACCGAAGCTCCAGGCGAAACGCCCCGGCGTTCCGCGCGCCTGCCCCCACCCGCAAGGACGGGGGCAGCGAGTAGCGCGAGGAACGCAACCATGAAGCGAATGCTCATCAACGCCACGCAGGCCGAAGAACTGCGCGTGGCCATCGTCGACGGCCAGTCCCTGTACGACATCGACATCGAACAGCCGTCCCGCGAACAGAAGAAATCGAACATCTACAAGGGCCGCATCACCCGGCTCGAACCGTCCCTCGAGGCGGCCTTCGTCGAATACGGCGCCGAACGCCACGGCTTCCTGCCGCTGAAGGAAATCTCCCGCGACTACTTCCAGGCCGGCGCCGACCACCGCTCCGGCAACATCAAGGAACTCCTGCGCGAAGGCCAGGAAGTCGTGGTCCAGGTCGACAAGGAAGAGCGCGGCAACAAGGGCGCCGCCCTGACCACGTTCATCTCGCTGGCCGGCCGCTACATGGTGCTGATGCCGAACTCGCCCACCGCCGGCGGCGTCTCGCGCCGGATCGAGGGCGACGACCGCGCCGAGTTGAAGAAGGCGATGGACGCGCTGACCATCCCCGACGAGATGGGCGTGATCATCCGCACCGCCGGCGTCGGCCGCGACGCCGAAGAACTGCAGTGGGACCTCGACTACCTGCTCTCGATCTGGCGCGCGATCGCCGGCGCCGCGCTGAGCAAGCCCTCGCCGTTCCTGATCTACCAGGAGTCGCGCCTGATCACCCGCGCGCTGCGCGACTACATGCGCGCCGACATCGGCGAGATCCTGGTCGACACGCCCGAGATGTTCGAGGAGGCGAAGGATTTCGTCGAGCAGGTGATGCCGCACAACCTGCGCAAGCTCAAGCACTACACCGACGATGTCCCGCTGTTCAACCGCTACCAGATCGAATCGCAGATCGAGGCGGCCTACGAGCGCACGGTGCGCCTGCCCTCGGGCGGTGCGCTGGTGATCGACCAGACCGAAGCCCTGACCGCGATCGACGTCAACTCCGCGCGCGCCACCAAGGGCGCCGACATCGAGACCACCGCGTTCAACACCAACCTGGAGGCGGCCGAGGAAGTCGCGCGCCAGATGCGGCTGCGCGACCTGGGCGGCCTGGTGGTGATCGACTTCATCGACATGGACTCGGGCAAGCACCAGCGCGAGGTCGAGAACAGGCTGCAGAACGCGCTCAAGTACGACCGCGCGCGCGTGCAGCTGGGCCGGATCTCGAAGTTCGGCCTGCTCGAGATGAGCCGCCAGCGCCTGCGCGCCTCGCTGGGCGAGTCGAGCCAGATCGTGTGCCCGCGCTGCGAGGGCCACGGCCGCATGCGCAGCGTCGAATCGCTGAGCCTGTCGATCATCCGCGTCGCCGAGGAGCACGCGATGAAGGACAACACCGGCCAGGTGCTGGTGCAGGCGCCGGTGGAGATCGCCAACTTCCTGCTCAACGAGAAGCGCGGCGCGCTGGCCGAGATCGAGAAGCGCCACGACGCGCCGATCGTCATCGTCGCCGACGAACAGCTGCATACTCCGCACTACGAGGTCACGCGCCTGCGCGAGAACGAACTGGGCGAGGAGTCGGCGCGTCCGAGCTACCAGCGCGGCACGCCGCGCAGGGTGGCGACGATCGCGCTGACCAAGAACAATCTCAACGTGCCTGCGCCCGCGGTCACCAACGTGCGTCCGTCGCAGCCCGCGCCGGTCCGCGAACCGCAGCCCGAGCCCGTGGCTCCGGCGCCCGCTCCGGCGCCGGCCCCGGCACCGGTGCCCGTGGCCGCACCCGTCGCCGCCGGTGGCCTGTTCGGCTGGGTCAAGCGGATCCTCGGCAGCGAACCGGTTGCGACCCCCGCACCTGCACCGCAGGCCGCCCCGTCGCAGCGCGGCGAGCGCCCGGCGCGCGGCGAGCGGAACGATCGGGGCGAGCGCAGCGGCGCCGCCCGCCGGGAGCCGCGCAACGGCAGGTCTCCCCGTCGCGAGGGAACGGCGCAGGCGGCCGCGCAGTCGCAGAAGGAGCCGCGCCAGGGTCAGCAGGCCCGCGGCCAGCAGGCGCGCCAGCCCGCGGCGCAGCCCGGCCAGCCCCAGTCGCAGAAGAAGCCCAGGCCGGCGCAGAAGTCCTCGTCGCCCAAGGCAGCTGAAGCCCCGGAAGCGACGGAACAGCACGCGACACCGGTCGCGGAAGCCGCTTCGGACAAGGCGCCCGCACTCGCCGGCATCGCAGTCCAGGCGCCGCTCGCGACAGACGAGGCGCAACGGGAAGACGCGACCGCGATCAATCCGATGGCGGCCGACGCCGGCACCGACGAGGCGCCAGGCGCTGCGGGCGGCGACGATGCCGCCGCCGGTGGCCGCCGTCGCCGCGGCCGCCGCGGTGGGCGCCGCCGCCGTCGCGGAGCAGGCGAGACAGCGACGGGCCTCTCCGCCGACGGCATCGACGACACCGACGCGGACGGCGAGGAAGAGAACGACGAGGTCGATGCGGCCGCGAAGGTGCTCGCACAGCGCAGCCAGCCCGAGTTCGAGTTCGATGAGCCGGGCGCCGCGAGGGATGCGGCAGCCCTTCCCGCGCAGGCAACGGGCGGATCCGCCAGCGAGCCGACGGGCGCGCCACGGCGCACGGCAGACGCCGCATCGTCTCGCATGCCCTCACCCGTGATCGAACCGCCGCAGGCAGCCGGTGCCGCGGACGACACCGCGGCGGATGCCGTACCACGTCCGGTGGCGGATGTCGCCGCCGGGCCTGTCCCGGCGAACGTGTCCGCGGAGCCGCTGCCGCGCGATGCGGTGGACGCCCGACCCGACGCCCCCGTCGCCAGTGCGCCCGTCGGCGACGCCGCGATGCCCGCGCCGCCCGCGCAGCCCCTGGTCGCCGATGCGGACGCCGGAATCGAGGCCGTCGCATCCGCCGCGCAGGCAGCTCCCGAGGCGGTGGAAGCCGCCGCAACCGCACCGCTGCCGCAGGCCGACATCGCGCCGGGCCTGTTCGATGCACCCGCACCGGCACCGGCACCGTTGGTGGCGCAGCAGGACGCCTCGCCCGCTGCCGAAGCTGCAGACTCGGTCGAAGCGGTCGAAGTCGTCGACAGCGCCAACGACGAACGCGAGGACCCGGCCGGAGAAGGCGCCACCCGCAGCGCCTGACGCCCGTGGCCCGGGTCCATGCCGATCGCGGCTGGACCCGGGCCGGCTGTATCGACCTGCGGACCCGCGGGTGGTCGAAAGACCGCGTGCGGGCGGCGCGCCGTTTCACTCGATCGGCCCGTACGCCGTACGCCGCACTCGCGCCGCGCGCCTGCGGCACCGCTGATCCGCCCGGGCCTCGCCGCCCGCGCCGCTGCGTTTGCGCCGGCGCGATCGCCGCCACGTGCGTCGTCCACCCGTTCGGGGTCGACGGCTCCGCGCCCGCAACAGGTCGGTCGCGACGCAGCGCCGACGCGAACCGCTACAGCACCTGCGACGGATCGACCAGGCCGTACTGGCTCGCCAGCCGCGCCAGCGCGATGTTGTCCTCGATCTGCAGCTTCTGGAACAGCCGCGACTTGTGCGTGTTGACCGTCTTCGGGCTGAGGCTGAGCTTCTTCGCGATCTCTTCCTGGCGCAGCCCCTGCACGAGCAGCATCGCGATCTCCAGTTCGCGCGGCGACAGCTCGTCGAAAGGCGAACCACCGCCGATCAGTCCGGCCAGCGCGAGCTTCTGCGCGATGCCGCTGGCGAGGTAGCGCCTGCCGCGCGCGACGTCGCGGACCGCGCGCAACAGCTCGGCCGAGTCGCCGCCCTTGCCGACGTAGCCCGACGCGCCGGCCTCGATCAGCTTGCGCGGCATCGGTCCGTCTTCCAGCACCGACACCACGATCACCTTGGCGTGCCGGCCCTTGACCACGCGTTCGGTCACCTCCAGGCCACTCACACCCGGCAGGTGCAGGTCGCACAGCACCACGTCGGGCTTGAGCTTGCGGATCATCGGCAGCGCGCTCTCTCCGCTCTCCGCCTCGCCCACCACCTCGATGTCGGTTTCACCCGAAAGAATCATGCGCATTCCCGCGCGGACCAGCGCATGGTCGTCGACCATGAACACCCGGATCGTCATCCCTGTCTTCCCTCGTTGTACGTCCCCTGCACGGAGGCTAGCGCCATGCGCCGTGCCTGCGCAAGCGAGCACCCGGCACGGCCCACGGCCGAGCCACCCTGTGCGCGGCGCCACGGATGACCGACACTGCCGCGCAGTCCCTGCCCGGCCCGACCACGGCAACTTCCGATGACCACGACCACGACATTCCGGATCCAGCGCCTGGCGGCAGACGACCTCGTCACGTTCCGCGCGATGATGGCGATGATGGGCGAAGCGTTCGAGGACCGCACGACCTACACCGCGGCGCAACCCGACGACGCCTACCTGCGCGCGCTGCTGGACGGGCGCCAGTTCGTCGCGATCGCGGCCATCGCGGGCGACCGGGTGGTCGGCGGGCTGGCGGCGTACGAGCTGCCCAAGTTCGAGCAGGCGCGCAGCGAGCTGTACATCTACGACCTCGCCGTGGACGCGGCGCATCGCCGCCGCGGCATCGCCACCGCGCTGATCGCCGAGTTGCGCGGCATCGCGCGCGAACGCGGCGCCTGGGTGATCTACGTGCAGGCCGATCCGCCGGACGCGCCCGCGGTGGCGCTGTACACGAAACTCGGCGTGCGCGAGGACGTGCTCCACTTCGACATCGGCGTGGACTGAGCGGGGCCCGGACGCGCGACGGACCGGTCGCGGCGTCGTCAGGCGAACAGCAGCTTGGTGCCGGCGATCGCGAGCACCACCGCGAGCAGGCGCTTGATCGCGGCATGCGGCAACCGGTGACTGCCCAGGTGCGCGCCGAGGTAACCGCCGATCAGCACCGCCGGCACCAGCGGCAGCACGAAGCCAGGCAGCGACTGCGTCGCGCCGAAGTTGCCGCCCAGGCCCGCGGCGGAATTGAGCAGGATGAAGGGCGCCGAGACGCCGGCCGCGGTGCCCGCACGCGCCCAGCGCATGAAGATCAGCAGCGGGGTGAGGAAGATCCCGCCGCCGGTCCCGGTCAGCCCCGCGAGCAGGCCCAGCCCGGCCCCGGTGGCCAGCGCGACCGGTTTGCCGGGCGTGCCGATCGCGCCCTCGCGCGGCGGCCGCAGCACCAGTTGCAAGGCCGATGCCAGCAGCACCACGCCCACCAGGATCCTGAAGACCCGCGTCGGCAGGTCGAGGTAACCGCCGACGAACGCCAGCGGCACCGCCAGCAGCGCGAACGGCCAGAACAGCGTCCAGGAAAAGTGCCCGGCGCGGCGGAACTGCCAGGTCGCGATCGACGCCACCAGGATGTTGAGTACGAGGGCGGCGGGCCGGATCTGTTCCGGTGCCAGCCCCACCAGCGACATCACCGCGATGTAGCCCGAAGCGCCCGCATGCCCCACCGACGAATACAGCAGCGCGACCAGCGCGACCCCGGCGATCAGCCACCAGGCGGCGTCCGCCGCGATCATCGCGGCTGGAACATGATGATCCCCATGCCGAGCAGTGCCACCGCCGCGCCGGCGACGTCCCAGGGCGTCGGACGGATCCCGTCGACCGCCCACAGCCAGGCGAGCGCGGTGGCGACGTACACGCCGCCGTAGGCGGCGTAGACGCGACCGGCGGCGGTGCCGTGGAGGGTGAGCAGCCACGCGAACGCGGCCAGGCTCAGCGCGGCCGGCAACAGCAGCCAGGCCGACCGTCCCTGTTTCAGCCACAGGTACGGCAGGTAGCAGCCGATGATCTCGGCCAGCGCGGTGAGGAGGAACAGGCCGGATGTCTTCACTGCAAGCGCCTCGCGCGGAAGGGGGTCTCGTCCGACGGCACCGCTCCAACGCATTGCGCGGGCGGGGGACCGATCGCAGCGGGCATCGTGGACGGGGCCCGGGACCGCACGGAACAGGCCTCAGGATGCTACATCGCGGCTTCGACGGCGACACGGCGCGCCGCTCCCCGTGGCGAGCGTCCGCGCGTCCGCGCGTTCGCGGGCGCTCCGGCATCGCGCGGCCATGCCGCCGCGACGATCCTGCGACAGGCGCTCATCGTGGCGAACGCCGGGGGACCGCTCCCGGCCGGGGCCGGCCCTTCGACACGTGCGCATTCGCCGGCACCGACCAGCGCCACGGCAGGTCGACGGCCCGGCTGATGCCGACGCGGGGGCCGACCACGGGGTTCGCCGGCGGAAGCACGCCATCGCACACGATCCACAGCCCGGCGTCCCCGGTCACCAGGTCCGCGCCGTCGAGCGCGCGGGTGATGCCCATCGCCTGGCCGAGCCGGCCCGGGCCCGAGCCGATGTCCCGTTCCTTCGCCGGGCCTCCCCGCGCCTGCCGCATCAGGTCCACGCCGGCCACCGGTTCGATCGCCCGCAGCAGGATTCCGTGGCCTTCGCCGACCTCGCCGCAGACCGCGTTCGCGCACCAGTGGATGCCGTAGTTCAGGTACACGTACAGATGTCCGCCGGGACCGAACATGCTGGCGTTGCGCAGCGTCGGACCGCGATGCGAATGCGCGGCCGGATCCTCGCTGCCGGCGTAGGCCTCGACCTCCACGATGCGACCGGCGCGCCCGTCCGCGCGCACGAGCACCTTGTTCAGCAATTCCGGCGCCACGACCGCCGGATGGCGCAGGTAGAAGCTGCGCGGCAGCGGGTTGCGATCAGCCATCGGTCGCGCTGCCCGCCATCGGTTCGTTGCGGGGCCCACTCACGGAAATCCGGCAGTGGCGGTGGTCGCCGCCCGGCCCGACCGCATGCCCCTCGCGCCGACGCGTCGGCGCGGCCGTGGCGATGTCCTTCCGACTCCCATGTCCTGCCTGCGAAGCGTGGAAAGGGCGAACGGTACGCCACGCGTGGCAAGATGACGTCAGCGGTACGGCTGCCGGTGGCTGGCAGCTGGCCGAAGACGCCTCCATCACGCCTGCCTGTCTAGCGTGTCTCCAGGCTGGAAGGGGAACGACATGCACGTGACCTTCGTAGGCGGACCGTGGCACGGAGTCACCAGGGACTGCCCTGCCCCCCCTGCCCCCGCGCATCGGTGCATCGGACCTCAGCGTCTACGTGCCGCTGACCGACCATCCGGCCACCGGCGGGGTGCTCGCCGACCCCTTCGAGCTCTCCGATGCCTATGCGCTGGTCGAGCTGGGTCCGCGCGAACTGCTGGAACGGCTCGAGGATGTCATGCTGGTCCAGTGAGGCGCACGAGGCGCCACCTTGCCGGCCAGCGCTGCGGGAACGTGGCCGCACACCCGGCCCGCTGCCCGGACGATGGAAAGAACTGGCGGAAGGGGTGGGATTCGAACCCACGGATGGTTTCCCATCGGCGGTTTTCAAGACCGCTGCAATCGACCACTCTGCCACCCTTCCGGCGGCGCATATTGTCGCCGGTTTGGGCGCCGGCTGCGTCGTTGCGCGCTCCGCCCCGCGTCCCGGCCACCGAACGGCGGGGCCACGGTCCGACGCCGCAGGGCATTGCGGGATCGGTACCCCGTAGCCGCGTTGCCGCGCGTCGGGCGTAGCGCCATGCGGACGTGCACCTGTGCCCGGTCCAGCGACCGCATCCGCAGCAGCGCGATGCTCGCGGTACCGCGCCTGCCGCCCGGGCACGGCAGGCGCCTGGATCGCGCTAGCGCATGGCCGCTTGCGCAGGCGCGGACGCCGGCTTCCGGCGGGGAGCTGCCACCCGTCCCGGGTCCCCCTCCTCGGCCCCGTCCTTGCCGCAGTGCCGGCAGTTGAGGCTGGATTCCTCGATCAGCGTCGGCAGCCGCTCGGCCAGGAAATCGATGAACACGCGCACCGCCGGCAGCATGCCGCGGCGCGAGGCGAACACCGCGTGCGCCACGCCCTGCGGCAGCCGCCACTCGGGCAGCACCACTTCCAGCTCGCCGCTGCGCACCGCGTCGGCGCACAGGGTTTCGGGCAGCATGGTGATGCCCAGACCCTGCTTGGCCAGGTCCATCAGCATCGGGAAGTCGAAGCCCGAGACCCTGGGCTTGAGCTCGATCCGGCGCACCTCGCCGTCGCGTCCCTGCAGTTCCCAGCGCTGCCGGCCCTCGTCCTCGCCCATGCTCATCGAGGTGTGGCCCTCGAGATCCTCGGGGGTCTTCGGACGACCGGCACGATCGAGGTAGCGCGGGCTGGCGACCAGCAGTTCCTGGATCATGCCGAAGCTGCGCATCACCAGGCTGCCGTCGTCGTCGAACTTGGTGCGCACGCGGATCGCCACGTCGAAGCCTTCGTTGATCACGTCCACGCGACGGTTGCTGACATGCAACTGCACCCGCACGTCGGGGAACCGCGCCAGGAAATCCGGCAGCAGCTTGGGCATCAACTGTTGCGCCACGCCCACGGGGACGCTGGCCTTCACCACGCCGCGCGGCTCCGCGCTGAGCCGGTCCACGACCTCGCGCGCGGCGGTGGCCTCGGCCAGCATCGACTGGGCATGGCGGTGCACGCTCTGGCCGACGTCGGTGACCGCGAACCGGCGCGTCGAACGCTGCAGCAGGCGCACACCGAGCTCGTTCTCAAGCTGGCTGATGCGGCGGCTCAGGCGAGACTTGGGGATCCCGAGCGCGCGCTCGGCCGCGGCGAAACCACCGTGGTCGACCACCATCGCGAAGTAATACAGATCATTGAGGTCCTGCACTTTAACCTCCTTTATGGAACGATGCGTGATATTTCACCACGTTTATTCCACTCATGCAACGCACTACCTTATCTCCGTGGCGGCGACGCCCGCCGAACCAACCCGAGGAGCGAGGCCCATGAAACTGCTGCACATCGATTCCAGCGTTCTGGGCGACCAGTCGGTCACCCGCGAACTCACGGCCGCCATCGTCGCACGCTGGCGGTCCCGGGTGCGTGGGCTGGAAGTCCAGTCCCGCGATCTTGCCCGAGACCCGCTGCCGCACCTGTCCGCGGCCACCCTGGCCGGGAGCGATGCGCTCGAGGCCGCGCGCGGCGAGACGGCCCTTCGCGAATTCCTCGAGGCCGACGTCGTGGTGATCGGCGCCCCGATGTACAACTTCGCGATCCCCTCCACGCTCAAGGCCTGGATCGACCGCATCGCGGTGCGCGGGCGAACCTTCCGCTACACCGAAAACGGGCCCGTGGGACTCGCGGGCGGCAAGCGTGTCATCGTCGCCACCGCGGCCGGGGGCATCCACGACGGACAGCCTTCCGACTTCGTCGAGCCTTACCTGCGGCACACGCTGGGCTTCCTCGGCGTGCAGGACATCGAGTTCGTGCGTGCCGACGGGATCGGCCTGTCGCCCGAACACCGCGCGGCATCGATCGCCGCTGCCCTGGGTGCGCTGCCCGGACCCGAGCGCAAGGCAGCCTGAACCCACGCGCAAGCCGCGCCCGTCACGGGCGCGGTCGCGTGGCGGGCTTCTCCCGTCGATCCCGACTGCAGGAACAGGTGGCCGCCGGCCACCGCTTCCCGTCCGAGGAGATCGACATGAAACGCACCTGCCCCACCGGGTCCCTGCTGGCGCTCGCCCTGGCGCTGGCCCTCCCTGCCACGGCGCAGCCGCCGCCCGCCGAGCCGGAAAACGATACCGGATACGGCATCCAGGGCGGGTTCGAGGAAGAAGCCGGATCCGACCCGTTCGATGATCCCACCGCCGAAGCCGATCCCTGGTCCGAAGTCGAGGCCGGGGCGGACGCCGGATCCGAGGAGTCGTTCGACTCCCTTTCCGAGTCTCGGGACCATGACGACGCCTTCGCGGCAGATCCCGCCGATCCACGGGACGCGGCCGATATCGCACCCGAACCCGCGGACGCCGGGGCCTCCACCAGCGCGGAACTGAAGGACGGACTCAGGCGCATGTTCGTCGGAGTGCTGATGCCGGCGGTGGAGCGCCGCGTCCGCAAGGCCGTCGAGGGAGACGACGCGCCGCAGTCCGATCCCGTGCCGCAAGCCGACCCCTAGCCCATCGCCCGGGAGCGTGGCGGGTTTTCGCCGCGTTCCGCGACTGCCCTTGCGCATGCGATGCCGTGTGGGCAATGGCCCCCGTCGCTCGCGCCGACTTCCGACACATTCTCCAGGAGCCACCATGGACACGATCCACTTTCCCGCATCGCGCCGCGTGCGCATGGCCGCCGCACTGGTCGCCGCCACGCTGGCGTTGCTGGCGGCACTGCCGGCCCATGCGGCCACATGGGCCGCCCGCCACGGAATGACCGCGGCGCAGTACCAGCAGGCCTTCGACGACTTCGACAAGAAGGGTTACCGGCTGACCTCGATCTCCGGCTACGACAGCGGTGGCGCGCGTTACGCCGCGCTGTGGAAGAAAGCCAGCGGTCCCGCATGGGCCGCACGCCACGGGCTCAACCCCGAGCAGTACCAGGCGGCCGTCAGCCACTACGTCGAGCAGGGTTACCGGCTGACCTGGGTCAACGGCTACGCGGTCGGCGGCAAGCCCTATTACGCCGCGATCTGGGAAAAGAAGGGCGGCCCGGCCTGGAAGGCCCGCCACGGCCTGACCGCCGGGCAGTACCAGGCCGTGGTCGGCGAGCTGTCGAAGCAGGGCTACGGCCTGTCGCACGTCAGCGCCTTCGGCCTCGGCGGCTCGCCGCGCTTCGCCGCGATCTTCGAGAAGGGCGGCCCGGCCTGGGTGGCGCGTCACGGGCTGTCGGCGGCCGACTACCAGAAGGCCTTCAACGATTTCGGCAAGCAGGGCTACCGGCTGAAGGTGGTCAGCGGCTACCGCCAGGGCAACGCCGACCGCTACGCCGCGATCTGGACCAAGGCGCCCGGACCGCACTGGTCGGCGCGGCACGGCATCCCCGCCGCGCACTACCAGGCGGTGTTCGACAACCATCGCTACCAGAGCTGGGAGCCGCGCTACATCGAGGCCTTCAATGCCGGAAACGGCGTGCGCTTCAACGGGGTCTGGGAGAACTCGACCTTCCGTGCGAAGGACCTGGCGCTGATCGAGCGCAAGGTGAAGTCGTACATGCGTGCCAACAACATCCCCGGCATGTCGATCGCGATCAGCCGCAACAAGAAGCTGGTGTTCGCCTCGGGCTACGGCCTGGCGGACAAGGAACGCGGCCAACCGGTCGGACCGGCGCACCGCTTCCGCATCGCCAGCGTCTCCAAGCCGATCACCCGCGTCGCGGTGGCCAGGCTGATCCAGGACACCAGCCTCGACTCGAGCTCGAAAGTGTTCGGCAGCAACAGCGTGCTCGGCGGGCAATACCCGACGCCGTCGGGCAACAAGAAGATCGAGGACATCACCGTCGACCACCTGGTGCGCCACCGCAGCGGCTTCGTCAATGTCGACAAGGACGGCGCCAGGAGCGATCCGATGTTCGCCTACGACGGCACCGGTCACAAAGGCCTGATCGAGTGGACGCTCGCCAACTATCCGCTCGGCTACGATCCGGGCACCGCGAACTACGACCCGGACAACGATCCGGAGACCAACGACATGTACTCCAACTTCGGCTATTCGTTGCTCGGCCGCGTGATCGAGTCCAGGTCCCGCAAGTCCTACGAAGCGTACGTGCGCGACGCCATCCTCAAACCCGCCGGCGCAAGCGGCATGGTCATCGGCGGCGACAAGGAGGCCGACCGCAAGGCCAATGAAGTCAAGTACTACGGCGGTGGCGCCTATTCCAGCGTCAAGCCACAGCGCTTCGACTCGCACGGCGGCTGGATCGCGACCTCGATCGACCTGCTGCGCTTCATGCGCCACGAAACCGCGCTTCCCACGTCCTACGCGCACTACGGCGAGATGAGCGGCACGATGTCGGTCTATCGTCGCCGCAACGACGGCTTCGGCTTCGCCGCGAGCACCAACACGTCCAACAAGAGCACGAAAGCGATGAACACGCTGTTGCAGGAAATCGTCGACGAAGTCTCGCTCTGGCCCGACGTCAACCTGTTCTGAACCGTCGCGGATCTGCTCGCGTTCGATCGGCCCTTGCGACGGCGTCCCCACGGGACGCCGTCGTTCTTTCCGCCTCGCCCTGCCCGCAGACTCAGGCGATCCGCTCGATCCCGCCCATGTACGGCCGCAGGGCCTCGGGCACGTCGATCGACCCGTCCGCCTGCTGGCAGTTCTCCATCACCGCGATCAGGGCGCGGCCGACGGCGACCCCCGAACCGTTGAGCGTATGCACCGGTTCCGGCTTGCCGGTGGACGGGTTGCGCCAGCGCGCCTGCATGCGCCGCGCCTGGAAGTCGCCGCAGTTCGAGCACGACGAGATCTCGCGGTATGCCTGCTGCGATGGCAGCCACACCTCCAGGTCATAGGTCTTGCGCGCGGCGAATCCCATGTCGCCCGAGCACAGCAGCATGCGCCGGTAAGGCAGGCCGAGTTTCTCCAGCACCACTTCCGCGCAGCGGGTCATGCGCTCGTGCTCGGCATCGCTCTCTTCCGGCCGGGCGATCGACACCAGCTCCACCTTTTCGAACTGGTGCTGGCGGATCATGCCGCGCACGTCGCGGCCGCCGCTGCCGGCCTCGGAGCGGAAGCACAGCGAATGTGCGGTCATGCGCAGCGGCAGGCGTTCGGGCTCGACGATCCCGTCGCGGACGAGGTTGGTGAGCGAGATCTCCGCGGTGGAAATCAGGTAGCGGCGGTGCTCGCCCAGCTGGGTGGCGAACATGTCCTCCTCGAACTTCGGCAGCTGGCCGGTGCCGTAAAGGCTGTCGGCGTTGACGACGACCGGGACGTTGGTTTCCTCGTACCCGTGTTCGTGCGCATGCAGGTCGAGCATGAACTGCGCCAGCGCGCGATGCAGGCGCGCCAGCTGCCCGCGCAGCACGGTGAAGCGCGCGCCCGACAGCCTGGCTCCGGCATCGCCGTCGAGCCAGCCGTGGCGGGCGCCCAGTTCGACGTGGTCCCTGACCTCGAAATCGAAGGCGCGAGGCGTGCCCCTGCGATGCTGTTCGACGTTCTGCGATTCATCGGCGCCGGCGGGCACCGACGGATCCGGCAGGTTCGGCACGCCCAGCGCGATCGCCTCGATCTCGTTGCGGATCGCGTCGAGCCGGGCCTCGCTGGCCTTGAGTTCGTCGCCCAGTCCGGCCACTTCCGCCAGCAGCGGCGCCGCGTCCTCGCCCTTCGCCTTGGCCTGCCCGATCGCCTTGCTGCGCGTGTTGCGCAGGTTCTGCAGTTCCTGGGTGCGCACCTGGATCTGCTTGCGCTCGGCTTCCAGCGCCTGCAGGCGCTCGACCGGCAGCGCGAAACCGCGCATGGCCCGCAGGGTCGCGGCGGTGTCGGCGAGGTGCTGACGGAGCAGGTTCGGATCGAGCATGTCGGCGGAATGTGGCGGGAAGACGCGGATTATCGCCGAGATGCGCGTGCGCTGCCGGGCCGCGGAGCGGTGCGCGAGCCGCGTATGCCAGAATCCGGACATCGTTTCCGCATCGTTGCCGCATGTCCACGTCCCCCGCGCCATCGTCGCCCTTCCGCCGATTCGCCCGGTTCCTGCCTGCCGGCCGCGCGTGGTGGCTGGTGGTCGCTGCCGTCGCCGCCGGCCTGCTACTGTTCGTCCTGGTGCTTTCGAACAGGCCCGACGAATTCGAGTTCCATCGCGCCGGGGCCGACCGCCCGGCCGGTGTCCCCGGGCAGGTCTTCGAACCGCTGCCGGCGCCGCTGCCCGCCGGCGAATCGACGGCGAGCGGCATGGACGATCGTCCCCCGGAGCGCGCCGAGGCCCCGCGCATCGATCAGCACGCCCCCCTGCCCGAACCCGCCGCGACGCCGTCCGAGGCACCCGGAGCGCAGGCGGCACCGCCGACTCCCGGCGCAGTCGCCGACACCACCGTGCCACGACCACTCTCCGCGCCGCCGCCGGACTATCCCACCGCCGCATTGCGCGCGGGCGCATCGGGCGACGTGGTCCTGCGCATCGAGGTGGGGGCCGACGGCCGTCCGGACTCGGTGACCGTGGTCGACAGCAGCCGCAACCGTGCGCTGGACCGCGCCGCGTTGCGTGCAGTCCGCGGCTGGCGCTTCCAGCCGGCGATGCGCGACGGCGTGCCGGTGCCGGGCACCGTTCGCCAGGTCATCAGTTTCGACGCGCCCCGCTGACAGGCGCTCACCTGGCGTTGACGCGGCGGCGACATGCCCTGCACGGCTGGCGTGAAATCGTCCGCCCGTCCCCGCAGACAGAAGGCCCACGCCATGTCCGACCCGATGAACCCGGAACGCCCCGCGCCGCGCGATCCCGCTCTCCGCCCGGAGACCCGCCCGGAAGACGAGCCGCCCCGCCGGGGTGCCGGCGCCAGCATGGTGCTCTGGATCCTGCTGCTGCTCGCGATCATCGCCACGGCGTGGTACTTCCTGGGACGCGACGATGCCGAGGAAATGCCCGAACCGACTCCGATCGGTGAAACGACCCCCGAGCCCTCGGAATCCCCGGTTTCCGCCGCCCCCGCACCGCGCGAAACCATGCCCGAGCGCGCTACCCCGCCAGCGGTCACCCGGGACGCCCGTCCGCTCACGCGGACGCCGCCCGAGTATCCCGCGGCCGCCCTGCGCTCCGGGATCGAGGGAACGGTGCTGGTGCTTGTCGAGGTGGGCGCGGACGGCGTACCGACCGACGTCTCGATCGCCCGTCGCAGCAGCTCGCGCGACCTGGACCGGGCGGCCCTGCAGGCGGTCCGGGGCTGGACGTTCCAGCCGGCCATGCGCGACGGCGAGGCGGTCGCATCGAGCGTGCAGGTGCCGGTCGACTTCCGGGTGGACAACCAGTAGCACGCAGCACCCGGACCCCATGGTGTCCGGCACCCCCGCGATCTGGCCGGGCTCCTTGGGGATGCGTCAGGGCATGGCGCCGGTGTGGAAGCATCCTCGCCCGCGGGTTGTGTGACGACCGGCCGCGCACTGTCACGCGCGTGTCGCGTAGCCGCCATCGTGGTTTCATCTTGACTGCGCATCCTCGTCCACGATTCCCGCAGGACGAGACTCATGCTGGTCGCCAGCGATACCCGGAGTGCACGTCGTACCACGTCCCCTGCGCGCCAGTTCGAACCGCGGGGATCTTGCCCCACCGCAGCGGGGAATACTTCGCTGCTTCGAGTGGGTCGCCTCTCCTCCGCGCGCCAGGTCGATCTCGCGAGCCAGGCGCTATGCAAGATGCAGCGCTTGCGGCAACAGCGCCTGGAAGCCTTCCTGGTCGATGCGGCAGGCCTGGAATCCTGCGCCGCGTCGATGCGCATGTGCCGCCAGGTGACGGTGGCCTCGTTCTCGCCACTGCTGCACCGCCACCTGCGCGCGGGGCGACTGTTCGTACCGACCTCGAACGAGGCATCCGCTGACCTGGCCTTGTATGCGCTGGCAAGTGGCGTGCCCCTCGAAGCGCTGAGCCTTGACCGCGTCGAAATGCCCGACGCGGGGCAGGCGACGCTCGCACCGGCCCCCGGCGACCTGTTCCTTTCGGTGGCCGACGCCTGCCATTGAGGCGGCTCGCCGGGCTCCACCTCGGCCCTGCGCTCAGGCGTCGCGCAAGCCGAAGCCCGCGCGCGTGGCCAGGGTGTCGAATCCGGGAAACGAGGTGGCGACATTGGCGATGTCGCCGATCCGCACTTCACCATCGGCCAGTTGCGCCGCGATCGCGAAGGCCATCGCGATGCGGTGATCGCCATGGCTCTCGACCACGCCGCCGCGCAACTGCCCGCTTCCGTGGATGGTCGCGCCATCCGGCGTTTCGTCCACCTCCGCGCCGAGGCTGCGCAGGCCGGTCGCCATGGTCGCGATCCGGTCGGATTCCTTGACCCGCAGCTCGGCCGCGCCACGCACCAGTGTTGCACCCTGGGCGTGGACCGCGGCGACGAACAGGGCCGGGAATTCGTCGATCATGTCGGCCACGTGTTCCACCGGCACCTCGATCCCGCGCAGCGGTGCATGGCGCACCACGAGGTCGCTGACCGGTTCTCCGCCCTGCTCGCCCGCAGGCGTTTCGCGGATGTCGGCGCCCATCAGCCGCAGCACGTGGAGCAGTCCGGTGCGGCGCGGATTCATGCCGACCCGGCGCAGCACCAGCTCCGAGCCGGGCACCAGCGTCGCGGCGACGATGAAGAACGCGGCGGAGGAGAAATCCGCCGGCACCACGATGTCGCGCGCGACCAGGCGATGGCCGCCCTCGAGTCGTGCGAACCCGGGCGAGAACTCGACAGGCCAGCCCAGCGCCTGCAGCATGCGCTCGGTGTAGTCCCGGGTCGGGTGCGGCTCGCGCACGGTCGTCGTGCCGGACGCGTACAGGCCGGCCAGCAGCAACGCGGACTTCACCTGCGCGCTCGCGACCTCGGTTTCGATGTCGATGCCCTGCAGCGCGGCACCGCCATGGATGTGCAACGGCGGTACGCCGCCGTCGCCGGTGTCGATGCGCGCGCCCATCCGCGCCAGCGGCACGGTGACGCGACGCATCGGCCGCTTCGACAGCGAGGCATCGCCGACGAGCGTGGTGTCGAACGACTGGCCCGCCAGCAGGCCCGCCAGCAGGCGCATGCCGGTACCGGCGTTGCCGCAGTCGAGTGGTGCCGCGGGCGCGCGCAGGCCGTCGATGCCGACGCCGTGGACGATGCGGCTGCCCGCTTCCGGCGCGTCGATGCGCACGCCCATGCTGCGGAAGATCGCCTCGGTCGCTCGTGCGTCCTCGCCCTCGAGGAATCCCCCGATGCGCGAGACGCCGTCGGCCAGCGAGGCCAGCATGATCGCGCGGTGCGAGACCGACTTGTCGCCCGGCACCACGAATTCGCCGCGCAGCGGCGTGCCTTTCGATGCGATCCAGTCCCTGGCCGTGACGCTGCTCATGGCGTGTTCCCGGGTGCAGACGCATTCGACGGCGGAATCGACAGCGTCGCGTTGCGACCTCCGGCAGTTGCGACCTGCACGCGGGCGCCACCGGCTCGCCCCACGCGCCGGGGCCGGGGAGAACCGAGCCCGCTCACGGCACCGCGACCGGATACGAGCCGAGCACGTGCACGTCGCCGGCGAAATCGTCGATCTCGGCGAGGGCGTCCTTCAGCGGCGATTCGTCGACATGGCCCTCGACATCGATGAAGAACGCGTACTGCCACAGCGCGCCGTGCGCGGGCCGCGATTCGATCCGGTTCATGCTGATCGCGCGCCGCGCCAGCGGTTCCAGGATCTTGTAGAGCGCGCCCGGCTGGTCGCGGATCGACACCATCAGCGAGGTCCGGTCGTTCCCCGAAGGCGGGAACGACGCGCGACCGACCACCAGGAAACGCGTGGTGTTGTCGGTGCGGTCCTCGATCGGGCCGGCCACGACCTTCATGCCGTAGACGTGGGCGGCGTTCTCGCCGGCGATGGCCGCCGCGTCGTCGGACTTCTTCGCCCGCCGCACCGCCTCGGCGTTGCTCGACACCGCTTCCCTGTGCACGTCGGGCAGGTTCTGCCGCAGCCAGTTCTTGCACTGCGCCAGCGACATGCCGTGCGAATACACGCGTTCGACGTCCTCCAGGTGGCCGGTGCGCGAAAGCAGGTACTGGTGCACCCGCAGCTCGACCTCGCCGCAGATCTTCAGCGGCGAGGTCAGGAACATGTCGAGCGTGGACTGGATCGTGCCCTGGCCGGAGTTCTCCACCGGCACCACGCCGAAATCGGCGTTGCCGGCCGCGACCTCGTCGAACACCTCCTCGATGCTCACCAGCGGCAGCCCGCGCGCGGAATGGCCGAAGTGCTTGTGCACGGCCTGCTGCGAGAACGTGCCCTCGGGGCCGAGGTAGCCGATCTTCAGCGGTTCCTGCTGCGCCAGGCAGGCCGACATGATCTCGCGGAACAGCCGCACCAGCACTTCGTCCGACAGCGGTCCGTCGTTGCGGTCGACGACGCGACGCAGCACCTGCGCCTCGCGCTCGGGCCGGTAGTAGTCGATCGCCGCGGCCAGCTGGCCCTTGGCCTTGCCCACCTGGTGCGCCCACAGCGCGCGCTCGGCGATCAGCGACTGGATCTCGCGGTCGATGCCATCGATCTGGGCGCGCACGGCCGCCAGGTCGGGCCTGGCCTGCTTGGCGAACTCGACGCGGCTGCGCGCGGAGGCCGCGGCGCCGGCCACGGACGCCGCAACCGCCTTCTGCGGTGAAGCGGACTTCGCCGCCGCGCGGCGCTTCGCGGGAGCCTTCGCGGTTGTCGAGGCCCTGGCGACCTTGCGGGTCTTCGCGGACTTGCCGGGGATGCGCTTAGCCATGGTGCCTGCGGAACTCCTGCATGTAGTCGACCAGCGCCTGCACGCCCTCGACCGGCATCGCGTTGTAGATCGAGGCGCGCATGCCGCCGAGCACGCGATGGCCTTTGAGGCCGATCAGCCCCGCCTCGCGCGCGCCCTCGAGAAACGCGGCGTCGAGCGCGGCTTCGGCGAGGAAGAACGGCACGTTCATGCGCGAGCGCACAGAGGGATCGACCTCGTTGCGGTAGAACCCGCCGGAGCCGTCGATCGCTTCGTACAGCAGCTTCGACTTGAGCGCGCTGCGGCGGTCGAACTCGGCGGTGCCGCCCTGTTCGATCATCCAGCGCACGGTCTGGCCCAGCAGGTACCAGTTCCAGGTCGGCGGGGTGTTGAGCATCGACTCGTTCGCCAGCTGCGAGCGGTAGTCGAAGATGTCGGCGCGGGGCTGGCCGGCGCGCTCGAGCAGGTCGCGGCGCACGATCACCACGCTGATGCCGACCGGGCCGAGGTTCTTCTGCGCGCCGGCGTAGATCAGCCCGTACTTCGACACGTCGACCGGTTCGGACGCGATGCTGGAGCTGAAGTCGGCGAACAGCGGCACGTCGCCGGTGTCGGGCGGCACCCGGCCCCAGCCGGGCCGAAACTCGACCCCGTGGATGGTCTCGTTGGCCGTGATGTGTACGTAGGCGGCCTCCTTCGACAGCCGCCACGTCTCGCGCGCGGGAATCGTGCGGAAGCCGTCCGAATCGCCGCTGGCGGCGATGTTGACGTCGACCGACACCAGTTGCTTCAACGCGGTCTTGCCCCAGTGGCCGCTCACCACGTAGTCGACCCGCTGCCCGGCGCCGGCGAAGTTGAGCGCGATCAGCGCCTGCTGCGTGGTCGCGCCGCCGGCGGGGAACAGCACCGCGTAGTCGTCGGGGATCGCGAGCAGCGTGCGCAGGTCGGCTTCGGCCTGGCGCGCCACCTGCAGGAACTCCGGGCCGCGATGGCTCATCTCGACGATCGAAGCCCCGGCATCGCCCCATTCGAGCATGTCCGCCTGCGCCTGGCGCAGGACCGCTTCGGGCAGTGCGGCGGGACCGGGGCTGAAGTTGTATGCGCGCGCCATCGGACTTCACGGGCCGGTTGGAGGAAGCGCATTAGTATGCCGCAGCGCACCAAGCGAATGCCGTGGGCGTGCAACTTTTTGGCCCCCGCATGCTCCAAGATGCAGTTCCGGAGGAAACCTTCCATGTCCCTGCGCAGCGTGCTCGCCATTCCCGCCTCGGCGGTTACCGATGAAACGGTGTACCGCGCGCGACGACGCCTGCTCGGGGCGTTCGCCGGCGCATCGCTGTTGCCCCTTGCAGGTTGTGCCGAGGCCGAACCGCCGCCTCCCTCGAATGCAGTGGTCACCCCGGCGCAGGCGAAATCCGGCTTCCGTACCGACGAGCCGCTCACCCGCTACGAGGACGTCACCAGCTACAACAACTTCTACGAGTTCGGCACCGACAAGGCCGATCCGTCGAAGGCGGCGAAGACGCTCAGGACCTCGCCCTGGAACGTCGCCGTCTCCGGCGAATGCGCCAGGCCCGGCACCGTCGCCCTCGACGATCTGCTCAAGGGCATGACCCCGGAGGAGCGCATCTACCGCCTGCGCTGCGTCGAAGGCTGGTCGATGGTGATCCCCTGGCTGGGCGTGCCGCTGGCGGAAGTGCTGAAACGGTTCGAACCGACCTCCAAGGCGAAGTACGTCGCCTTCACCACCCTCGCCGATCCGGTGCAGATGCCGGGCGTGCGCTTCCGCTCGATCGACTGGCCCTACCGCGAGGGCCTGCGCATCGACGAGGCCATGCATCCGCTCACCTTCCTCGCCACCGGCCTGTACGGCAAGCCGCTGCCGCAGCAGAACGGCGCGCCGCTGCGGCTTGTGGTGCCCTGGAAGTACGGCTTCAAGAGCATCAAGTCGATCGTCGAGATCCGCTTCACCGAGAAGATGCCCCGCACCGCGTGGAACCGGCTGCAGCCCGAGGAATACGGCTTCTACAGCAACGTCAATCCGGACGTCGACCATCCGCGCTGGAGCCAGGGCAGCGAGCGCCGCATCGCCGGCACCGGCAACCGCCTGTTCGCCGACCGCATTCCCACGCGCCTGTTCAACGGCTACGGCGACCAGGTGGCCTCGCTCTACGCGGGCATGGACCTCAAGCGCTGGTACTGACCGTCCGTGACGACGCCCCTGCCGCGACGCGGCTCGTCGCATGAAGCTCCGCAGCCCGGCGCCACCGCTGCTCGCTCCGTGCGCCTGAATCCCCGCATCCGCATGCGAACCCGCCCGCCATGACGCCCCGCGCCCTCACTGCCGCCAAGGTCGCCGTCCACGCCCTGGCGCTCACGCCGCTGTCCCTGCTGGGCTGGCGCTTCTGGCAGGTCTTCAGCGAAGCCGATATCGATGCGCTCGGCGCCGATCCCGTCGCCGCGATCGAACACGAGCTCGGGCTGTGGGCGCTGCGTTTCCTGCTGATCACCCTGGCGATCACGCCATTGCGGCAACTGACCGGGCAGCCGTGGCTGCTGCAGTTCCGGCGCATGCTGGGCCTGTACGCGTTCGCCTACGCCAGCCTGCACCTGGCCGCCTACCTCGGGCTCGACCTGCGCGGCTACTGGGCGCAGCTGTTCGAGGAGATCGTCAAGCGCCCCTACATCACCGTCGGCTTCGCCGCCTGGCTGCTGCTGGTGCCGCTGGCGGTGACCTCCACCCGCGGCTGGATGCGCCGGCTCGGACGCAACTGGGGGCGCCTGCACCGGCTGGTGTACGCGATCGCCGTGCTGGCGGTGCTGCACTTCTGGTGGATCGTCAAGTCCGACTACCGCGAGCCGTTGCTGTACGCCACGATCCTGGCGCTGCTGCTGGGCTGGCGGTTGTGGAAACGGCTGGCGAAGCGGCCTCCGCGCGCGACCTCAGCCTCAGCCTGAGCCGAACAGCAGCAGCGCCGCCAGCAGCAGGGCGATGCCGACCGCGGCGAGCAGCAGCCACGGCAGGCGCGAAACGTGGCCACTGCGTCCGGGTGCCGGTGCCGGCAGCGCGGCCGGCGCGGAGTCGTCCGGCACCGCCTCGACATCCGCCTCCGCCGGCCGCCGCCGCGGCGCCTCGACCACGAAGCGGTGGTGGCCGTCGAAGACGATCTGGTCGCCCGCCTCGAGCAGCGCGTCGCGCACCGCCTCGCCGTTGACCAGGCTGCCCTCGGCCGAGCCCAGGTCGCGCAGCACCACCTGGTCGCCGACCAGCTCCAGGCGCGCATGGCGATCGGCGAACGCCGGATCGTCGATGCGGATATCGGCCTCGGGATGGCGTCCCACCAGCCTGGGCTGCTCCAGGGTGAAGCAGCGACCGTGGAAGCGCCCGCCCACGCCGCGCAGCACCACGCGCAGGTTCGGCGCGTCCGCTGCAGGCGCCGCCGTCTCGATCGCGGGCGGCAGCTTCACCGGCTGCGGGGAGACCAGGCGCAGTTCGGTGCCGTCGACGTAGATCGCGTCGCCGACCCGCAGCATCGCCATGCGCCGCACCTCGCGCCCGTTCACGTGGACGCCGGGCGCGCCCTCGTCGACATTCAGCCACACGCCGCGACGATCCACGCACAGGCGCACCGGCTCGCCGGCGCCCCCCTCGACCAGTTCGAGCGCACCGCCTGCGCGCCGGCCCAGGCCGTGCACGCCGATCGCCAGCAGCCGGTCTTCCCGGCCCTGGTCGGCGAATCGCAGTCTGACGGACTCCATGGCGCGGCAATCTAGCATGTGCGGGCAGCGTCGCCGCCGGGTTTGGTGAACGCCGCGGTCCCGTCGCAGAATGGCGCACCACTCCACGCGCAGGCGCCACGCATCATGTCCGCGATCGACATCCGCCACACCCACACCCTGCCCGCGGGCAAGGCCCGCAAGGCCGTCGAGCAGGTGGCGAAGACACTGTCCGAACGGTTCGACGTGGATTACCGCTGGGACGGCGACACCCTGCGCTTCACCCGTTCCGGGGTGGACGGCCGGATCGCGCTGGAACCCGAGCAGTTGCACGTCACCGCCACGCTCGGCTTCCTGCTGTCGGCCATGAAGGGGCCGATCGAGGCCGAGATCCGGCGAGTGCTGAGCGAGAAGTTCTAGCCGCGTGGCCGTTCGCGCCGCCGGCGCGCGTCCGCCTCAGTCGTCGAACCTGAACGGATCGTCCTCGGCAGCGAACAGCCGCCGCGACGCCAGCGCCTCGTCCCGCTCGATCTCGGCGACGAAGGCGTCCGCATCGTCGAGCGATTCGAACGCGGCGAAGCCGCGCTCCAGGAAGCCCTGCAATTCGCTCAGCCCGGCCAGCTTCGCCGGCCCGCGCGAGAACGCCAGCAGCGTCGCCACCCCGGACATCTGCAGCGCGCTGCCGAAGCCGCGCCCGACCCGGCCGATCAGCGCGATCTGGCGCGCGCGCAGCTTCGCCTGCCCCACCTCGCGATAGGCCTCGCCATACAGCGCGGCGTCGAGCCGGCGCCGCCGCGGCGCGAGGTCCTGCAGCGCTTCGGCCATCGCCAGGTCGAGCTCCTGCGTCAGCGCGCCCAGCTCGATCGCGTCGGCGATCGTGCCCAGCAGCTTCTTCGGCAGCAGCCGCCGCATCATCGGGATCACCCGTGCGATGTCGGCGTCGCGGCGGGTGAAGTCGCGGTCGGCGTAGACGTCGTCGAGGAAGAACTCCGCCGCCGGCGCCCGCTGCGGGTCGTGCATGAAATGGCGGAAGCTGCGCTGCAGCCGTTCGGCCTGCCAGCGACGCAGCTCGGGCAGCCAGCGCAGGGCGTTGCGCGGCTCGCGGCGGGGATCGTGCAGGGCCTGGTGGCGCGCCAGCTCGCGACCGAGCCGATCCGAATCTTCCGACGTCATGCCCACATCCTGCGGGCGTCGCGCGTTTCGAGCAAGCCGTCGGATCGCGTCCGCTACACTCCGGCCACACCCAGTGGCCGTCGCCCATGCTCTCCCTCCACCCGGCGCGCAAACGTAGCAAGCACCCCGCCCGCCGGACGCCGCGGATCGGCCTGGCGATCGCCGGCGGCGGCCCGATCGGCGCGATGTACGAACTCGGCGCGCTGCGGGCGATCGACGAGGCCATCGAGGGCCTGGACCTGACCCGGCTGGACTGCTACGTCGGCGTCAGCAGCGGCGCGTTCCTCGCCGCGGGCCTGGCCAACCGCATCGGCACCGAGGAAATGTGCCGCGGCTTCATCACCGGTACCAGCGACGACATCGGTTTCCGCCCCGAGACCTTCCTGCGGCCCAACACCGGCGAATACCTGCGGCGCATGGCGCGGCTGCCGGCGCTGTCGCTGGCCTGGGGGCGGCGCCTGGCGGCGCATCCGGCGCGGGCGCTGCGCTGGTCCGAACTGATGGCGCGCTTCGGCGGGTTGCTGCCGACCGGCATGTTCGACAACCGCGCGCTCGAGCGCTTCCTGCACGACGTGCTGTCGCGGCGCGGGCGCAGCAACGATTTCCGCAATCTCGACACCGACCTGTTCGTGGTCGCCGTCGACCTCGACACCGGCGAGGCGGTGCGTTTCGGCGAACCGGGCTGGGACGACGTGCCGATCTCGAAGGCGGTCCAGGCCAGCGGCGCACTGCCCGGCCTGTATCCGCCGGTGGAGATCAACGGCCGGCATTTCCTCGACGGCGCGCTGCGCCGGACCATGCACGCCTCGACCGTGCTCGAGCGCGGCATCGACCTGATGATCGGGATCAACCCGCTGGTGCCGTTCGATGCGTCGCGCGCGCCACGCCGTTCGGGCGAGGCCGAGCCCCTCGGCCTGGCCGAGGGCGGGCTGCCCGCGGTGCTGTCGCAGACCCTGCGCACGCTGCTGCAGTCGCGCATGCAGATCGGCATGGAGAAATACCCGCAGCAATACCCGGAGGTCGATCAGCTGGTGTTCGAACCCAACGCCGGCGACAGCGAACTGTTCTCCATCAACCTGTTCAGTTTTTCCGCGCGCCAGCGCGTGTGCGAGCTCGCCTACCGCAATACCCGCGCCGACCTGCGCGCACGCGCCGCCGAACTGCGCCCGGTGCTGGCCGCGCACGGGCTGCGGCTGCGGGAAGAGCTGCTGGCCGATCCGCAGCGGAGCATCCTCGATTCGCTGCAGCCACCGCCGCCGCGCAGCACCGAGACCACCGCGCGCCTGCGCCGCGCGCTCGACGATGCCGAACGCCTGCTGGCGCCTGCGCCGTCGCCGCGTCGTCGCACGCGCTCGACGCGCCGCGTGGTGTGATTGCTCTAGCGTGCGCCGCCACGCTCCCACCCGACACCCGTCGCCCATCGGAGGGCACATGGCGAAGTTCAAGAAGACCTCGAAGAAGTCCGGCACCGGCGGCAAGGCCGATGCCCAGGCGCAGGCCGAGCGCCTGTCGAAATCGCTGAGCGAATCGGCGCAGCAGATCTGGCTCGCCGGCGTGGGCGCGTTCGGGCGCGCGCAGGCCGAGGGCACCAAGCTGTTCGAAGGCCTGGTCAAGGAAGGCGTGACCCTGGAGAACACCGCCCGCAGGTTCGCCGGCCACCGCGCCGAGGAAGTGCGCGATGCGGTCGGCAGTCGCGTCGGCCAGGCGCGCGAGCGCGCCGCCGATACCTGGGACCGGCTGGAGAAGGTGTTCGAGGGGCGCGTGCAGAAGGCGCTGGTGAGCCTCGGCGTCCCCGGGCGCGACGACCTGCGCGACCTCGCCAGCCGCGTCGACACCCTGACCGCGGAACTGCGCCGGCAGCGAGGCGGCAGCGCCCGCAAGGCGGCGTCCGTTCGCAAGGCGGCGCCCGCCCGCAAGACGCCGGCCAGGCGCGCCGGCCCTGCCCGCGCCACGACGGCGGCGAAGCCGGCAGGCAAGGCGGCGAAGAAGGCCCCGCGCAAGGCCGCGAAGAAGACCCCGGCCTGATCCAGCCGACCTGATCGAGCCGGCGGCGGCGGCGCCCCGTCGCCGCCCCCACTCGACCGGATCGATCGGGCAAGGCCCGTCCGCAGCTTCCGCTTGCGGGTCGACGGCGCCGGATGGCGATGGCAGTCCGGTCGCACCGCCCCGCACCCGGCGCGCGGCCTGGCGAACCCGGCCAGCACCGGCGCGGCGCCCGTCCGGAAGCCGCGCCCCGGCCACCGTACGTTGAGCTCGATTCCGGTATGCTTTGCGCCCCTCGCAACCCGGGCGAACGATGTCCAACTGGCTGATCGCGATCGGCGTGACACTGCTGATCGGCGGCGTCGCGACGTTCTACTTCCGCGCCGTGCAGATGCGGCGCGACGAGACGCGCGCCGGCATCACCGCGCTGTCCGGCGTGTCCTGGCGCAGCTTCATCCACATGGTGCTCGACGCCCTGTCCCGCCGCGGATTCAGCCGCCTGGTCGACAGCGACAACGCCGCCGACGACACCGACTACGTGCTGGCGCGCAACGGCGAGCACTGGCTACTCTCGTGCAAGCACGGCAGCGCGTTCGTGCTGGGGCGGCTGACGGTCAACGAACTGGCCCGCGCGATCGAACTCAAGGGCGCCGCCGGCGGGTTCCTGCTCACCCAGGGCCGGATCACCGACGACGCGCGCCCGGTCGCGGCGCTGCAGCGCATCGAACTGCTCGACGGCCCCGCGCTGTGGCCGCAGCTGCGCGATTTCCTGCCGGCCGAACAACTGGCCGGCATCCGCGCCAAGGCCGCGACGCTCGCCCGCCAGCGGGTGCTCTCCTCGTGGCTGTTCGCGCTGCTCGCCGGCGTGGCGATCTGGCTCGCGTTGCCGGCCCCGCCGGCACCGGCGCCCGCGCCATCGCCATCGCCGTCGCAGGCGCCCGCGGCCGTGGCGCCACCGGAAGCCGCGCCGGCGGCGCCTTCCGCGCCTGCACCTTCCGCCGCGGCGGGTGCTGGCGTCGAGCCGGCGGCTTCCGCGACCACGCAGGAGACAACCGCCGCCGCGCCCGCGGCCGCGCCCCCCGACGCCCCGGCCAGCATCGAACAGCAGCGCGCCGACGTGGCGGCCGCGGTTTCCACCCTGCCCGACGTCGACCGCGCCATCTGGTCCACCGAATCGACCCTGCAGGTCATGCTCTCGTCGATCGACGGCGATGCCTTCACCCGCATCTGCCCGCTGATGGAACGCTACGAGGACCTCGCGTCGTCGCGCATCCAGCTCACCCCACCGCCCGGCAGCACCGCGAGCGTGCGCTTCCGGCAGTGCCGCTCGTACTGAACCCGACGCCGGCCGCAACAAGGCCGGCCCCGCGGCGCGCTACCAGTGCACGCCGCGCATCATCGCCGCGAACGCGATCTGCTCCTGGCTCGGCGTCTCGTCCTTGAGCGCGGCGCGGTCGCCCCTGGCCGCGGCCGAATCCGGGAACAGCTCGAACGCGGTGCTCATCACCACCTCGTAGGCCTTGGGCGCGACCGCGTTGAGCAATGCCGAGAAGATCCCCAGGCGCGTGGCGATCCGGGTCGGGCGTTCGATGATCCCCTTCACCACCAGGTCCGCGGCCTCTTCCGGGGTCAGCGTCGGCACACTGTCGTACATCTTGGTTGGCGCGATCATCGGCGTCTTCACCAGCGGCATGTTGATCGTGGTGAAGCTGATGCCCTTGCCCGACAGCTCGCCCTGCGCGCAGCGGCTGAACGCATCCAGCGCCGCCTTCGAGGCCACGTAGGCCGAGAACCGCGGCGAACTGGCCAGCACGCCGATCGAGCTGATGTTGATGATGTGGCCCTTGCGCCGCTTCGTCATCACCGGCATGAAGCCCATGATCAGGCGCAGGCTGCCGAAGTAGTTGAGCTGCATGGTGCGTTCGAAATCGTGGAAGCGGTCGTAGCTGAGCTCGATCGAGCGCCGGATCGAACGCCCGGCGTTGTTCACCAGCACGTCGACGTGGCCGTGCTCTTCCAGGATCTTCGCCACCAGCCGGTCGCAGTCGGCCATGTCGGCCAGGTCCGCGGTGTAGGCGAACACCTTGCCTCCGGCGGCCTTCATTTCGTCGCGCGCCTTGAACAGTTCCTCCTCGCCGCGCGCGACGATCACCGTCACCGCACCGGCCTCGGCCACGCGCTTCGCGGTGGACAGCCCGATCCCCGACGAGCCGCCGGTGATCACCACCACCTTGTTGCGCACCTTGCCCTTGAGCGTGCGGTCGATGAACAGGTCCGGGTCGAGGTGGCGCTCCCAGTAGTCCCACAACCGCCACGCGTACGATTCCAGCGGCGGCACCGAGATGCCGCTGCCCTTGAGCGCGCGCTCGGTCTCGCGACTGTCGAAACGGGTGGGATAGGTGACGAATTTCAGCACCTGCTTCGGAATGCGGAAGTCGCGCAGCAGCATGCCGACGAAACGCTTCACCGGCGGCAGGTTGCCGACCGCGCCCCGGATCGCCGAGGGCACGAAGGCGAACATGCGCGCGTCGATGCGCATGGTCATCTCCGGCGCGTGGCCGGCGCGGCAGAAGGCGTTGAGCACCTCGCCCACGCGCAGCGGCTCGGGATCGGTGAGGTGGAAGGTATGGCCGTCGAGCCGCGGCTTGTGCGCGATGTGGTCCATCGCATCGGCCACGAAATCCACCGGCACGATGTTGATGCGCCCGCCCTCGATGCCCAGCACCGGCATCCACGGCGGCAGCATCTGCCGCAGCTTCTTGATCAGGGTGAAGAAGTAGTACGGCCCGTCGATCTTGTCGATCTCGCCGGTCTGCGAGTGGCCCACCACCATCGCCGGCCGGTACACGCGCCACTTCAGCCGCGTCTCGTTGCGCACCAGGCGCTCGGCCTCGTGCTTGGTGCGCAGGTAGGGATCGTCGAGCCCTTCGGCCTCGTCGAACATGTCCTCGCGGAAGATGCCCGGATACAGTCCCGCCACCGCGATCGAGCTCGCATGGTGGAAGCACCCGGCCTCGAGCGCGGCGGCCAGGTCGAGCGCGTACTGCGTGCCCTCGATGTTCGCCGCCCGCTGCGCCTCCGCGCCCGCGGTCAGGTCGTAGATCGCGGCGAGGTGGAAGAAGTGCTTCACCTTGCCCTTGAGCGCGCGCACCTGCGCGGCGGAGAGGCCGCAGTTGGCCGCGGTCATGTCGCCCGCCACCGGCAGCACCCGCTTGCGGTCCCAGCCCATCCGCTTCGCGATCGCCTCGAACTTCTTCTGCGAGCCCTCGCGCACCAGCACGTGGATCGTGCCCTTGCGCCTGAGCAGGTTGCCCACGAGGTAGCGGCCGATGAAGCCGGTGGCGCCGGTGACGAAATAGCCCATGTCGTTCGCTCCGTGTCGATCGTCGGCGCGTTCGGCGCCCTCCCGCGCGCTACGGTGCCAGAGCGCGCCCGGCGCCACAATCCGCGGCGTATTGACCGCTCCCGGGGCGCGTGGTGTCATGGCACCGGACTATCGGGGAGGGGCGAGATGGCCAAGGCCACGCTGACGTTCGAACAGGCCGCGCAGGACGTGCAGACCCTGGCCGAACGCCCCGACAACGAGACCCTCCTGCGCCTCTACGCCCTCTACAAGCAGGGTTCGGAAGGCGATGTCAGCGGCGAGAAACCCGGTTTCTTCGACTTCGTCGGCACCGCCAAGTACGAGGCCTGGAGCAGGCTCAAGGGCACCCCGCGCGATGTTGCACAGCAGCAGTACATCGAGCTGGTCGCCAAGCTCAAGGGCTGAGCGCACGCCGACCACGATGGCCCGCGATACGCGCCAGCGCATCCTCGATTGCGCGCTCGCCATGTTCAACGCGCAGGGCGAGCCCACCGTCACCACCAACCACATCGCCGACGAGCTGGAGATCAGCCCCGGCAACCTGTACTACCACTTCCGCAACAAGGACGACATCATCGAGCACCTGTTCGCGCGCTACGAGGCGCGCATGGACGAGGTGCTCACCCCGCCCGACGGCCGCCTGCCCGGCCTGGAGGACATCTGGCTGCAGCTGCACCTGGTGTTCGAGTGCATCTGGGACTACCGCTTCCTCTACCGCGACCTGCTCGAGATCCTCAGCCGCAACCGGCGCCTGCGCATCCGCTTCGCACGCATCCTCAAGCGCGCCGACGACCGCGCCCACGCGGTGATGCGCGGGCTCTCGCAGGCCGACGTGATCCGCGCCGCGCCGGCCGAGATCGACGCCGCCGCCACCAACCTGCTGGTGCTGGCCACGTTCTGGCTCAACTACGCCGCGATCCGCGGCGACCGCGACGAGCAGAAGGCGATCCGCGACGGCATCGTGCAGGTGATGATGCTGATCGCCCCGTTCCTGCGTGACGCCGAGCGCGTGCACCTCAACCAGCTGATCCGCGCCTACACCGACTGATCCCCCGGAGCCGACATGGCCAAGACCGCCTGGAACGCGTTTCCCCTCGATGCCAAGCCCTACGCCCACGCCGGCGACGCGCTGAAGAAGGCCTGGCCGCGCCTGCACGCCGGCGACCTCGAACCGTTCCCCGACGGCAAGCGCGCCGCCGCCCTGCTCGAGGCGGCCGGCAAGGCCGCGCCGAAAGGGCTGGATGCCGATGCGCTCGCCGCGCAACTGCAGGACGCCTGGCGCGCCTTCCACCGCGGCGACTTCAAGGCCGCCTTCGACGCCGGCGAGGCCCTGGGCCCGGTCGGCGCATCGGTCGCGGTCAAGGCCATCGGCATCCACGCCACCTACCTCGTCGACGACGAGGCCGGCAAGCTCAAGCGCTTCGAACAGGCCGCGAAACTGGCCGAAGCCGCGCTCAAAGCCCTGCCCGACGAGGCCAACAGCCACTACCGCCTCGCCTTCGCCCTGGGCCGCTACAGCCAGGGCCTGAGCATCGCCAAGGCGCTCAAGCAGGGCATCGCCGGCAAGGTCCGCGAGGCGCTCGACACCGCGCTGGAACTCGCCCCGAAACACGCCGAGGCGCACACCGCCCTGGCCCTGTACCACGCCGAGATCATCGGCAAGATCGGCGCCATGATCGGCGGCCTCACCTACGGCGCCAAGGCGGCCGACGCCGAGGCCCATATCAAGACCGCGCTCAAGCTCACCCCGGCCTCGCCCATCGCCCACATCGAATACGGCAACGTGCTGATGCTCCTGCACGGCGACCGCAAGGAGGACGAGGCGGCGGCGGCGTACGAGAAGGCCGCCGCGCTCAAGCCGGCCGATGCCATGGAAGCGCTGGATGCGACCTGGGCGCGGGAGCAGCTGGAGTAGCGTCGGGCCCCGGGCGCCCTCGCCGACCACTGCGGCCGTACAGCCACCCAGGGCGGCCGGGCTTGCCGCCCCCACGCTCCGCAACGTAGAATTCGCGTCCCGTTTCCGCCCCTGCGCACCCGCGCCGCGGAAGCGCCACGCGCCCGGGCAACCCGGATCCGCGAATCCGGGCGGTTAGCTCAGCGGTAGAGCATTGCCTTCACACGGCAAGGGTCGCAGGTTCGAACCCTGCACCGCCCACCAATTGCATCAATGACCACCTTGCTCACACAGAACGCGGGGCGCGGATGGTGAACTCTTGATGAATGCGCATACAAGCAGGTTCGTGATGCTGGCCGTCGCAGCTGTGATTGCTGTAGCGCTAACGCTGTTTGGGCGGCGGTCCGACCCCGAAGATGCGATACAGGGTCTAGACCAGACATCCGCGCAGGTCTCCGCAGAAGCTGGTTCGGTTGGCGCAGCACCGACAATGGCTCCCGTAGACTTGTCCTCTGTCCCAGTTCCGCCGTCGGTTGCTACTGCATCGGATGCCATTGAGCGCTACCGTCGACTGCAGGATTGCGTCACGTTCAGACGCTTTGATGCCATTCTTCGGCAAAACGCTAGCAATCCGTCATATCCGCTCAACAATCCGGAAAAGATGCGCGCGATGCCGCCAGGTGAGCGCAAGATGCTTGAAGACCGTGTGTTACTGGTTGAATCGCAGAAGGATGCCTGCCGTGATTGGGCCAAACAGACTTCAGAGCTAGATGCAGGCCGCTTAATCTACGCCAGCGCACTGGACGCCGCGCGCGCGGGTGATGTCCAAGCGGGGGTGTGCTATGCCATGGGGATCTGGCCAATGGCGCCTGGCGGAGAGGGCCCCCGGGCTGCTCGGTTGTATGCCCAATCTCGCCGGAACTTGATTCTTAAAGGCCTCAATGCTGGAAATTGGTCGGCAGTGATTGCTGCGAACAACATGATTCGGGCCGAGCACAGGCCGCAGACGCTGGTGCGTTTTTCTAACGAGGAAGGGTATGTATTCGCACGTCTGTTGCAAATGGGTATGCCAGACAAAGCGCTGTCTGAATCTTATGGGTACGATGCCGCGGGCTTTGCAAAGCAGTTGAATCCCAATCAGCTGCGCGTGGCAAACGATCGCGCAGAGAATTTATTCTTGACTACCTTTGGTGGTCGAGTGATGAGTGATGCGGAACGCTATGAAAATTGCGGAAACTGAGAGGTTCGCCCCTTTTTCTTCCTCGGAACGAGAATGCGAGAAACAGGAAGTCACAGCATTAAACGCAGAGGAGATGGATTCCATTTTTCAGGAACGGCAGAAACGGTGTAAGGTTCACTTCGCCTTGCGCATCGAAGCGACGTTGCCGTGACCCGTCCATCCATGCAGCGGAGTTCTGGTTTGTCATTGTGAGCGGTCGTCATTGTTGGCCGAACTACACGTCGCGAAGGCCAGCCCGCTACTCCAGTACAATTGCCCCACGGCCAGCACCCTCGGCCGTCCCGTTCCTTGGGGAGTAGCCTGCTTCCGGTTCTGCGGAAGCGCATCCGTCAACATGCTTGGCCTGAACCGGCCGTGGCGGATGCACCTGTCGGTTGGCGAGACCAGCGAGCCAGGCACGCCACTTCGGTGGGGCGCGCGCCCGGCTTGTTGCGTCCCAGCCCCGCCGCGGTACGGCGATGCATCCCCTCTCGATCCTCCTGCTGGGCCTGGCCATGTCGGCCGACGCGTTCGCCGCTGCCGTCGGCAAGGGCGCGGCGATGGCACGGCCACGCTGGCGCGATGCGCTGCGCACCGGCCTGATCTTCGGGATCGTGGAGGCGATCACGCCGATCGTCGGCTGGGCGCTGGGCTCGGCCGCCTCGCGCATGGTCGAGGCGTGGGACCACTGGATCGCGTTCGGGCTGCTGTCGGCGCTCGGGCTGCACATGATCTGGAAGGCCTTCCACGCGGGGTCGGCCGACGATCCGTCCGGCACGCGCGGCGGTCTCTGGACCATTGCGCTTGCGGGGCTTGCGACCAGCATCGATGCGCTGGCGATCGGCGTGGGGCTGGCGTTCGTCGACGTCAACATCCTGGTCGTGGCTGCCGCCATCGGGCTTTGCACGTTCGGCATGGTGACGGCAGGCGTGATGGCCGGGCGCGTGCTGGGCAGGCTGATCGGCAAGCGTGCGGAGATCGCGGGCGGCGTGATCCTGATCCTGGTGGGTGCGTTGATCGTGTACGAGCACGTGTTCGTGGCGCAGTGATTCCGCGGAAGTTGGGGTAGAGCGCCGGCGTTGCGACGTGGAGGGGAGCTGCCGCGCGGATCGTCGGTTCACGGCTTGCGCGGTGTCCGCACCTGCGTCGCTTCGCCGGGCCCTCATCCGGCGCTTCGCGCCACCTTCTCCCGGAGGGAGAAGGGTGCGGGTAGCGAGGTGCTTGTGGCACCCGGGTGCTCTCGCTCCGAGCTCGGCGTGGGCGATCCGGCAGGCGATCGGGCTGTCGATCCGTCCGCTGCGGAATTCGCGCAGTGCGTCACGGATTGGATCTTCAGCAAGCCGATTCCTGCCATGCAGGCCGAGCGCGATGTCCGCTACCGTCGACCCTTGCCGTTGTCTGCTCTGAACACGGATCGTGTTCGCCTGCATCCGCGAGGGTCGGGCGGCATGATCCGGGGCCGGCATCCGGTCATGCGTTCTCCGCGCTGGTTGCGGATCACGCAGTCGCAGGATGCGGCGCCCCGACCAAAACGACTCAGGGGGATTGACCGCGCAGCAAGCGCAGGCCTGCTTGCGTGATCCGTGGACGGCTGCTGGCCGCCGCGGCACGCAACGGGACGTGCGGAGGACGAATGAAGCCGGAGCCTTCCCCCCCGTTCGAGCCCCCCGGCTTCCACCGCGACCGCGCGGCCGACGCCGACCGCCCGCCGCAGGGACTGCTCGGCGCGTCGCCGGCGTTCGAACGCATGGTCGCCGACATCCGCATGCTCGCGCGCACCGATGCGCCGGCGCTGCTGGATGGCGAGACCGGCTCGGGCAAGGAGCTCGCCGCCCGCGCCATCCACTACCTGGGCGAACGCCGCAGCCGGCCGTTCGTGCCGGTGAACTGCGGGGCGATCCCCGAGGCGCTGTTCGAATCCGAACTGTTCGGCCACGTGCGCGGCGCCTTCACCGATGCGCGCGCGCCGCGCACCGGCCTGGTGTGCCATGCCGAGGGCGGCACCCTGTTCCTGGACGAGATCGACACCCTGCCGCCCAAGGGCCAGGTGGTGCTGCTGCGCTTCCTGCAGGACCGCCGCTATCGCGTGCTCGGGCAGTCGCAGGAGACCGTGTCCGACGCCCGCATCCTCGCCGCCAGCAACCGCTGCCTCGAAGACGAGGCGGCCGCCGGCCGCTTCCGCAGCGACCTGCTCTACCGGCTCAACATCCTGCGCCTGCGGGTGCCGCCGCTGCGCGAACGCGGCGACGACGTGCCGCTGCTGTGCCGCCACTTCGCGCGGATCTACGCCGGCCGCTACGGCCTGCCCTGCCCCGAGTTCGCGCCGCAGGCACTGGCGCGGCTGCAGGCGCAGGCCTGGCCGGGGAACGTGCGCGAACTGGAGAACGCGGTGCACCGGATGGTGCTGCAGGGCGTCGCGGAGCAGCCGGAGGCGTATGCCGGCGATCCCGCGCAGCCGCCCACGACGGCACACCACGGACCGGCGAGTTTCCGCGACGCCAAGGCCGAGGCGATCGCGGCGTTCGAGCGCCGCTACCTGTGCAACGTGATGGCGCATACCGGTGGCAACGTCAGCGCCGCGGCGCGACTGGCGCAGACCGACCGCCGTGCGCTGGGACGCCTGCTGAAGAAGCACGGCGTCGACTGCGACCGTTACCGGAACGGCTGAGGCGCAAGGCAGCGCATGGACCGCGCGTACCCGCCACGACACGATGCCTCGCGCAAGGGTGCGATGGTCCTGCCGCACGGGTGGGGTTGCGATGTCCCACCCGCCGCGTGCGCCCGCGATGCGGCAATGCACTGCGTATTCCTGCTTCCGCGTGCCTCGCGCGCCTGCGACTGCATGCGCCCATGCAACGCCACGCCCGCACCGCAACCCGTTGATCCGCAACGGCAGCGCACGCTGGCACGCGGCTTGCGCCCGTACACGCCGGGCACGTCATCGATGGATGGAGCCATGCCGGCCGGCGAACGCGGACGCACACGGGACCTGCAGCGCGCATTGCGCGGCTACCTGTCGCGGCATCCGGGCGCGGCCGACGGCATCGCCGGCATCCGCCTGTGGTGGTTGCCCGCGCACCTGCAGGGCGTGGGCGACCGCGAATTGCGCGGCGCGCTCGACGACCTGGTCGGACGCCACGAGATGCAGCGCACCGCCCTGATCGACGGCAGCGAGCTCTACGCATCGCTCGCGACCGTCGCTCCCGTCCTCCACCGCCACGCACAAGTCCGCCCCACCCACCACTGAACACCCGGCGTTTCCCCGCACCACCGGGTCCAGGAGCAGCTCCATGCCACAAGCCCTCACCTACCCCGGCGTCTACATCGAGGAAGTCTCCAGCGGCGTCCGCACGATCACCGGCGTGGCGACCTCGATCGCGCTGTTCATCGGCTGGGCCGCGCGCGGCCCGGTGGACCGTGCCGTGCGCATCACCTCGTTCGCCGACTACGAACGCCGCTTCGGCGGCCTCGACCAGCGCACCCTGCTCGGCTACTCGGTGCGCCAGTTCTTCGACAACGGCGGCGGCGATGCCTACGTGCTGCGGCTGGCCGCCAGCGGCCTGGAGGACGACGGCGACAATGCCGACAGCGCCAGCGACAGCGCCGTGGGCCTGACGGTCTTCGCCAGCTCGCCCGGCGAATGGGCCAACGACGTCCGCGTGCGGGTGACCCGCCGGGTCGGCGTGGACGCCGCCGATCCGGTCGGCCAGCGATTCAAGCTGGAGGTGATCGACCATCCCACCGAGGACGCGGTGGTGGAGGTGTTCGAGAACCTGTCGATGGACCCGACCGACCCGCGCTTCGCCGATGACGCGGTCAACGGACGTTCGCTGTTCATCACCGTCGAGGCCGATGGCGATCCACCCGCGGACGGCGCGATCCTCGAGCTCGACGGCGGCGCCGACGGCGTGGCCTGGACCGCCGACGACGCCGATTTCCGCACCGCGCTGCTCGCCAGCTTCGGACTCGGCACACCTACCGACCGCATCGACCTGTTCAACCTGGTGTGCGTGCCGGGACTGACCGATGCGGCGACCATCCAGACCCTCCAGGGTCGCTGCCGCGAACGCCGCGCGTTCCTGATCGTCGATGCTCCCGAAGGTGAAACGGTCGGGAACATGATGACCGACGGTCTGGACGGCCTCACCGGCGCGGACGCCAACTACTCGGCGCTGTACTACCCCTGGGTGCGCGCGCCCGACCCGCTCAAGCAGGGCGCGCCGCGCGCGTTCCCGCCCTGCGGCTTCGTCGCCGGCGTGTATGCACGTACCGATGCCAGCCGCGGCGTGTGGAAGGCGCCCGCGGGAATCGACGCCGGCATCAACGGCGCCGCCGCGCTGGAAGTGGCGATGAGCGACGCCGAGAACGGCCAGCTCAATCCGCAAGGCATCAACTGCCTGCGCGCGCTGCCGGTGTACGGCTCGGTGGTCTGGGGTGCGCGCACCCTGCACGGCCACAACGACCGCGCCTCGGAATGGAAGTACGTGCCGGTGCGACGCATGGCGCTGTTCCTTGAGGAGAGCCTGTACCGCGGCACGCAGTGGGTGGTGTTCGAGCCCAACGACGAACCGCTGTGGGCGCAGATCCGCCTGAACATCGGCGCGTTCCTGCAGAACCTGTTCCGCCAGGGCGCGTTCCAGGGACGCACGCCGCGCGAGGCCTACTTCGTCAAGTGCGACCGCGAGACCACGACCCAGACCGACATCAACATGGGCATCGTCAACATCCACGTCGGCTTCGCGCCGCTGAAGCCGGCCGAGTTCGTGGTCATCCGGGTGCAGCAGATCGCCGGCGACATCCCAGTCTGAGGAGCGGACCATGGCACAGTTTTCCGTCAACCCCACGCGCTTCGATCCCTACAAGAACTTCAAGTTCCGGCTGAAGTGGGACGGGCGCTACGTCGCCGGCATCAGCAAGTGCTCCGCGCTCAAGCGCAGCACGGAAGTTGTGGAGCACCGCGAGGGCGGCGACCCGAGCACTTCGCGCAAGTCGCCGGGGCGCAGCAAGTACGAACCGCTCACGCTCGAGCGCGGCGTGACCCACGATCCCGAGTTCGAGAAGTGGGCCAACAAGATCTGGAACTACGGCTCCGGCCTCGGCGCCGAAGTCTCGCTGCGCGACTTCCGCAAGGACCTGATCCTCGAGGTCTACAACGAGGCCGGCCAGCTGGTGCTGGCCTACCGCATCTATCGCTGCTGGGTGTCGGAGTACCAGGCGCTGCCGGACCTGGACGCGAACGCCAACGCGGTGGCGATCCAGACCCTGAAGCTCGAAAACGAGGGCTGGGAGCGCGACTACGACGTCGCCGAGCCGTCCGAACCGGCCTTCAGCGAGCCGGCCTGATGGCGCACGACGCGCAACTGCTGGCGCTGTGGGAGGCCGCCGTCGGCGCGCGTGGCGCGCCCCGCGACCGGGCGTTGCTCGGCGGGTTGCCACGCTCGTTGGCCGAGCGCAACCGGCTGGCGCTCCAGCGCTATGCGGACCTGTTCGGTACGGATGCCGAACTGATCGGACGCTGCGCGCAATGTGGCACGGCCGTCGAGTTCACCATCGATGCGCGCCACTGCGTCGCGGCGTTGCCCGCCCCCGGGACGCACGCGGCAGACGACGACCCGCAATGGCACACGCTCGACGGGCACGACGACGCCCCGCGCTTCCGCCTGCCGACACCGGAAGACCTGTACGCCCTGGAAGGCGTCGATGAGCCCGAGGCCTTCGCCGACGCCCTGCTTGCGCGCTGCGTGGAGGGCAACCTGCCGGCTGCGGCCGAGACACGTGAGGCGATCGGCGCCCGGATGCAGGCGCTGATGCCCGGCGCGACCCTGGATTTCTCGCTGCAATGCCCGGATTGCCGGCACGCGTGGGAGGCGCCGCTCGATCCGGTGGAGCTGCTGTGGCGCGTGCTGCGCGCCCGGGCCGAGCGGCTGCTGTCGGATGTGGCGCTGATCGCGCAGCGCTTCGGCTGGTGCGAGCGCGACATCCTCGCGCTCGGTCCGGTGCGCCGCGCCGCGTACCTGCAACTGGCGGGAGGTTGACGCGGCATGTCCGGATTCCTGCGCCGGCTCTCGCCACGGCATGCGGATGCCTTGCGCCCCGCGGCGCCGCTGCGTGCGCTGGCGACCGACCGGGCAGCGCCCATGCTGGCGACACCGGAGGATCCGGCGGATGTCATGGACAGGGATGCCGTCGCCCCGGCCGCTGCGCACGCGGTGGGCATCGAAACGCCATCGCGCCCCACCGCGACGAATGCGTCCTCGCGGAACCCGGTCACCGGTCCGGCTCACGTCATGTCCGTCGCACCGGGACCGTCCGTAGACGCGTCGGCACCCGGCCAATGGGTCGAACCCGTGCGCGCCGCGCCGACGGGATTTCGTGCGCCCGGTTTCGATGCCGTCACGAACGGGTCCGCCCACGAAAGAACCGCCATCGAAGCGCACACGGGGAGCGCGTTACCTCGGCCGCCTGCGCCGACGGCGTTTCCACGAATGTCCGATTCCGCTCCGCGCGCGCCGCTGTCGTCCTCCATCGATGTCCGTCCGCAGGCGCATGCGCCGCCTCCGTTGTCGGCCAGCACCGTCGCGCGGCTCGAAACCGCGTCTGCCACCTCGACACCACCGACGATCCACCTCCACATCGACCGCATCGAGGTGCGCGCGGCCGCCCGTCCCGCCGCGGCGCCCCCGACACGGCCGCGCGCCCGGCCCGAACCGCAGAGCCTCCACGACTACCTGCACGGGAAGCGGCGCGGATGAGTTCGCCGCTCGCCATCGGTGCGGTCAGCGCGGTCCTGCGCAACCTGCTCGACGACGCCATGATCACCAGCGTCGCGCCCGCCCTCGGCACCACCATCACCGTCACCGCGGTCGCGCCCGACACCATCGACCTCGACGACGAACAGATGGCGCCGCGGCTCAACCTGTTCCTGCACCAGGTCACGCACAACGCCGCCTGGCGCAATACCGCCCTGCCCTCGCGCAACGGCGCCGGCGAGCGGATGACCAACGGGCCGCTGGCGCTGGACCTGCACTACCTGGTCACCGCCTACGGCCGTGGGGATTTCCAGGCCGAAATCCTGCTCGGCCATGCGATGCATGTGCTGCACGAACGGCCGTGGCTGGACCGCGCTTCGATCCGCGACGCTCTTTCGCCCGGCCCGCTCGACCTGGGCATGTTCCCACCGCAGATCCAGGCGCTGTCCCAGTCCGACCTCGCCGACCAGCTCGAAGCGATCAAGATCACGCCCGCCGCGCTGGGCATCGACGAGATGAGCAAGCTCTGGTCGGCGATCCAGACCCACTACCGGCCCTCCGCGGCCTACCAGGTCTCGGTGGTGCTGATCGAAGGCACGCGCCCGGGCGTGTCGCCGCTGCCCGTGCTCTCGCGCGGCCGCGTCGATCCCGCGACCCAGCGCGATGCCGGCGTGCTGGTGAATCCGGACCTGCTGCCTTCGGTACCGACCCTCATGCAGGCCTTGCCTCCGCAGATGCAGAAGACGGCGCGGCTGGGCGATACGATCGAGGTGTCGGGCATCCGTCTGGCCGGTGCGGATCCGCAAGTGCGCTTGCACCATCGCCTGCGCGAAACGCCAATCGAACTCCCCGCTGCGCTCGACGCCGATGGCCGCGGCCTGCAGTTCGACCTGCCGGACGATGCCGCCGCGCAGGCCGACCTGCCGGCAGGCACCTGGCAGCTCAGCCTCGTGCTCACGCCCGCCGGTGAAAGCGAACCGCGCGAGACCAACGCGATTCCCCTGCTCCTCAGCGCCCGGCCGATGATCGAGGCCAGCGGCCCGCCGCTCGGGCTGCCGGCGATCTCGATCGTGCGCAGCGCCGACCCGCCACGGGTGCGCGTGACCCTTGCCTCGCAGCCGCGGGTACGCCCGCAACAGCAGGCCGTGCTGATGCTCGGCGCGCGCCAGTGCCATGCCAATCACCGGGCCGCCGCAGGCGATCCGCTGGTGTTCGACTTCCCGGGCACGCTGGCAGCGGACAACCACTACCTGCGCCTGCGCGTGGATGGCGTCGACAGCGAGCTGGTGCTGCAGGCGCCCGACCAGGCGCCGGTGTTCGACCCCGACATGCTGGTGACGGTGCCGGCATGACCGTTGCCCTCGCCAGCGACACCACCGTCGCCTGGAGCGAGCGCAACCAGCGCTGGCTGGTGTCGCGTTTCGCCGCGTTGCGCGAGTGCATTCCGGATCGGGCTGCAAAGCCATTCCGCGAGATGCCCGAAGACGACGAGCAGGACTTCGTCCCGGCCCTGCAACGCTGCGCGGAGCTGTTCGGCCTGAGCCGCTTCGAGCGCGACGTGCTGCTGCTGTGCGCCGGCGTGGCGCTCGATGCGGGCCTGGCCGATGCGGTGGCGCGCGCAGGCGGGCACGCGCAGGGGCGGCCGACGTTCCCGTTCGCGATGTCGCTGCTCGAGGCGCCGCACTGGGACGCACTCTCGCCGCAGGCGCCGCTGCGCCACTGGCAACTGCTGCATCTCGACGGCGCCCTGCCCACAGAGGCCGCCCTGCGCATCGACGAACGCATGCTGCACTATCTCTCCGGCGTCGCCGCGATCGACGAGCGCCTGGATGGCATGGTCGAACTGGTGGCGCCGCCCGATGCCGAAGCCGAAGCCGAGCCTGCCGCCTGGATCGCGCAGGTGGTCGCGACCTTCGCCATGGGCGGCGACTGCGTGCAGCTTCAACGCACCGGCGAGGCGCCGGGTCGCGACGACGTGCTGCAGTTGCTCGCTGCCACCGGCCGCCACGGCGTGTGGGTGCGCGATCTGCCCGAGGATCCCGTCGTACTGGCGCCGACGCTGCGGCTGGTGGATCGGGAGGCCGCGCTGTCCGCGGCGCTGGTGGTCCTGGACCTGCGCGGGCCGACGCCGCGGCTCGATCGCATCGCGCCGCAACTGCGAAGCCCGCTGCTGGTGCTTGCAGCTGCCGACACCGACATCGGCGCCACGCCCGGCCTGCGCAGCGTGTGGCTGCCAGCCGCCACGCCGGCATCGCGCGCGCGGGAACTCGCCGTGCGTGCGCGTCGCTTCGGCGCGTCGCTGCCGGCGGAGGCGCTGGAGACCGCGGTGGCCGAAGCCTGCGAACAGTTCGCGCCCGGTTCCGGCCGCGCACTCGACGATGCCGCACGCGCGATCGCCGGGGCGGGCGACGCCGGCGACGCGCGTCAGCGCGCCTGGGCCGCGCTGCGCGAACACAGCCGCGAAGGCCTGGACCGGCTCGCGCAGCGGATCGAGTCGACCACCACGCTCGACGATCTCGTACTGCCGCCGGCGCAGGCCGGCCTGCTCGCCGACATCGGCCGGCAGTTGCAGCAGCGCCGTCGTGTCTATCGCGACTGGGGCTTCGCGGGCAAGGGCGCGCGCGGCCTCGGCATCGCCGCACTGTTCACCGGCGAGAGCGGCACCGGCAAGACCATGGCCGCCGAAGCCATCGCCAATGCCGCCGGCCTCGACCTGTACCGAATCGACCTCGCCGGCACCGTCAGCAAGTACATCGGCGAGACCGAGAAGAACCTGCGCCGCATCTTCGACGCCGCCGAGGCCAGTGGCGCGGTGCTGCTGTTCGACGAGGCCGACGCGCTGTTCGGCAAGCGCAGCGAGGTCAAGGACAGCCACGACCGCTACGCCAACATCGAGACCGCCTACCTGCTGCAGCGGATCGAGGCCTACCGTGGCCTGGCCATCCTCACCACCAACATGAAGGGCGCGATCGACAAGGCCTTCCTGCGCCGGATCCGTTTCGTGGTGCAGTTCCCCTTCCCCGACGAAGCCGCACGCGATGCGCTGTGGCGGCGCCAGTTCCCGGCGCAGGCGCCGCTGAGCGAGGACATACGCTGGCCGTCGCTGGCGCGAATGCCCCTGGCCGGCGGCAACATCCGCGCGGTCGCGCTCAACGCCGCTTTTATCGCCGCGCACGAGGACGTGCCGATCGCGCAACGCCACCTGGCCGCCGCCGCGCACGCGGAGCTGGCGAAGCTCGAACGCAGCCCGGGCCCGCAGGGCGGAGCGCACACATGAGCGACACGCCCTCCACCGCGCTGCACCTGCATATCGGCCGGCTGGTGGTCGATGCCGGTGCACTGGGCGCCGACGGGCTGCCGCGCGACCTCGACGCGCTGCTGCACGAGGCCCTGACGGAACGGCTCGGGACATCGACCGGCACGCCTGCACCGACGCCCGCGGCGTGGATCGGGCCGGTGGCCGATGCGCTCGCGATGCACGTCGCATCCGCAGTGCCGGGACGCACACGATGAGCCACGTCCACGTCCCCCTCGCCACGCCCTCGTCCGCCGGTGCGCCGCGCCGGGTGCAGCGCGCCTGCCAGTGCGGCAGCTGCGAGAAGTGCCGCAAGAAGAAGTTGCAGCGCAAGGCGCATGCCGACGGCATGCCAGCCCGTGCGACCTCGCCTGCCGCATTCGAGACCGGCGGAAGCCCGCTTTCCCACGCGCTCCGCGCACGCCTCGAGCCACGGTTCGGCACCGACTTTTCGGCCGTACGCATCCACGACGACGCGGCCAGCCACCGTGCCGCACGCGAACTGCACGCCAATGCCTTCACCTGGGGCCAGCACATCCACTTCGGCGCCAGCCGCTATCGCCCCGACAGTTCCGCCGGCCTGCACCTGCTTGCGCACGAACTGACCCACACCGTGCAGCAGCGTGGCAGCGCGCCGGTGGCGGCGACCGATGCGATCGAGGTCGACGCCGCCGACACACCGCTCGAACGCGAAGCCGATGCTGCGGCCGATGCGGTGATGGCCGGGCGCACCGCGATGCCGCGCCCCACCACCCTGGCCTCAGGCCTCGTCCAGCGCGACGCCATCCCCGGCGACGCCGAGATCGACCTGCCCGATGCCAGCGGCGGTGGCGTGCGCATCCGTCGCACGATGCGCGAACGCCGCTGCGACCGCCCCGAGCGTGTGCCCCGGACAGAGTCCACACCGCGCGATCGTGTCTTCGAATGGGATGAGGACGCGCATGCACTACTCCTGCGCTACACGATCTGCCGTGGCCAGGTCCGCCTCTCTGCCGATGTCACCGCCGACTATTCCGACATCGTCAACGCGGGCACCCGTTTGCTCGAGGCGCTGCGCGAAGATCCGGCAAGCGCAACCGACCTGCCGGCCCTGGGCCGCGCCGCCGTCGATCAGGCCAGCCTGGGCGCGAGTGGCGCGGTCACGCTCGCGGTCAGCGGGGTGCTGCTGGCGCGGGTGGGTGCGGAGGGCGACGCGGGGACGGGGGAACAGACGCTGCGCATCAGCGGCGAACTCACCATCGCCCCGAACGGATCGGTGACCCTGCGCGTCACCGGTGGCGCGGGGCTGGAACGCAGCGATGCCCGCGAGCTCAGCCGCTACACGCTGGGCCTGCAACTGGGCACGCGCTGGTTCCGGATCGGCCTCGACTACCTTCGCGAATCCACCACGCCCGCAGGCGGCGGCACGAGCACCACAGACCGCGGTAGCGGCGAACTGCGCATTCCGATCCCGGGAACGGACATCGCGCCGTTCCTGCGCGGAACCCTCGAGAACGGACCGGATGGACCGTCGGGCAGCATCATCGGAGGCATCGGCGGCACCTTCGGTACGCCGTCGCGGCCGCCACGGGTCGACTGCTACGAGTGCCGCTGCCCGCCCCCGCGGCCGGAGTACGCCTGCACGCCGTACGGCACGCGCGACGTCGTCGATACGCCCGCCGACACGCAGCGGCCGGTGCTGCTGTATCAGTACGACGCGACCCAGCCCGCGGACCCGGCCGGGTTCGACGCGCGGGTCGGTTCGGTCGCGAGCCTGGCCGGCCAGGGGTACTCGGTCCGCGCCATCCGGGGCTACGCCTCTCCCGAGGGAACCGTGGCCTACAACCAGGCGCTCGCGCAGCGCCGGGCGGACCATGCGCACGGCGAGATTTCGCTGCGCATGCCGCCGGGCGCCGGCGCCTTGCCGGCTGCGACCGGCATCGGTGAGCTGCTTGGCGAATCGTCGTCCGCCGCGGGCAGCGAGGCACGCAACAGCGAGCTGACCAGCGAACTGCGCGGCCGGCTCGCCGGACTCGGGCCCGACGAGCGGCTCGAACTGCTGGGCATCGAAGGCGCGCGGCGCGGCGACCCGGTCGAACGCCAGCAGGCGCTCGACGACATCGAGGCTTTCGTGCAGGGGCGCGACGCGCGCGGTCGCCGGCTCGCGGGCCGCGCCCGCTGGGAACGCGTATTCCCGTTCCTGCGCCGGGTCGAAGTGGAACTGCATCGCGACGCCGTGACCCATACCGAACGCGTCGACCGGCCGGAAGACAGCAGCGCCTGCGACGCCGCCCAGCGCGCCCACATCGACCGCGAACGCCCGATTCCCCCCGCCGGTCGCATGCCGGCACGAAGGTGCGACGAATGAAGGACCAGGATCGCCCGCTGCCGGCACGCGTTCCGCCGCGATCCGAACCCGCGGCCGACGTGCGCCGGGTGCTGTCGCGTCCCGCGGAGGCACTGCCGGGTCCGCTCAACACCGACCTTGCCCGCCACTATGGCCGCGACTTCGCCGACGTCCGCATCCACGCGGACGCCGAGGCGGGCGCCGCCGCGCTCGCCGTCGGCGCCGAAGCCTTCACCGTCGGGCACGACATCGTGTTCGCGCCGGGCGCCTATCGACCGGCCAGCGCCGACGGCCGCAGGCTGGTCGCGCACGAGGCCGCCCACGTGATGCAGCAGGATGCACAGGCGGCCACGACCGGCCCATTGCGCGTCGACGCACAAGACAGCGCCGCCGAGCGCGACGCGGCGCGGGCCTCGTCGGAATTCGGCGCTCCAGGGCCACGGACGCCGCAAACGCCGACGCCCCGCCATGGCCCGCCGACGCTGCAACGCTCGCTGCTGGGCTCGATCCTCGGTGGCGCGCTGGGCGGTGCGGTGGGCGCGGGCCTCGGCGTCGCCATCGGGTCGCTGCTTGGCCCGGTCGGCATGGTCGTGGGCGGCATCGTCGGCGGCCTTGCCGGTCTGGTCGGCGGCGCGGTGGTGGGCGACCTGGCCTCGCGTCGCAGCCGTGGACTGAGCGGTACGGAGAAGGACTACCTGCGCGAGATCTTCCACGGCTCGGTGGACTACGACGCCGTCACCATCACCCGCGGCAGCGCGCTCTCCGCGGGCGCCGCGCGCACGACCGGCAACACCATCAACCTGCAGGACGAGCATTTCAGCGGCGACACGCTGGAACTGTCCGACGCCGGCACGCTGGTGCTCGCGCACGAGATGGGCCACGTCTGGCAATACCAGAACGGTGGCCTGGCCTATATCCCCTCCAGCCTCGTGCCACAGCTGGTCGCCGCGGTATCCGGCGGCGACCGCAACGCCGCCTACGACTGGCGCGACGCCGTTCGCAACCGCATCGACTGGGCCGACTGGAACGCGGAACAGCAGGCCGAATGCATCTCCGACTACAACGAAGCCTCGCGGCGGTTGAACGCCGACGCGTACCCGGGCACGGCCCTGGGCGGGCAGCAGCGCCTGCGCGACATCGAGACCGTCGTGCTCTCCGAACCCTACATCGAGCTCGTGCGTGCCCGCATCGGGGCGCCGGGTTCCGCGCGTCGCCGTCGCGAACCGGCTGCGGCAGCGGATGGAGCCTCCCCATGAGCCTCTCCACTTCCCCGAAGCTCATCAAGGGCGGCCTCGTCATCCTCCCCCCCGGCGGCACCGGCGCGCCGACTCGCACGATCGCGCTGCAGTACAACCCGGATTCGCTGGCGCGCAGCTACCAGGTGCAGGGCACGGGCGGCGACGGCGGTGGCGAGCGTGCGCAGCCGTTCCGGCTCAAGGGCCCGGCGGTGGAAACGCTGCGGCTCGAAGCGGAGATCGACGCCACCGACCGGCTCGAGTTCCCCGCCCAGCATGCCGATACCGTCGAGCACGGCATCGCACCGCAGCTGGCCGCGCTGGAATCGCTGGTGCATCCGTCCACCGGCGACCTGCAGGCGCTCGATGCGCTCGCCGCCAGCGGCGTGCTCGAGATCGTACCGGCGGAAGCGCCGCTGGTGCTGTTCGTCTGGGGCCGCAACCGCATCTCGCCGGTGCGGGTGACCGAACTTTCGATCACCGAGGAAGCCTTCGACGCCGCGCTCAATCCGCTGCGCGCGAAGGTGAGCCTGTCGCTGCGGGTGCTGTCCACCGACGACCTCGGCTTCCGCCACCGCGGCGGCGCGCTGTTCCTCAACCACCTGCGTGCGCGCGAGTCGCTCGCGGCCAAGTCGGCCGCCTCGACCTTATCCACGCTGGGTCTGACGAGTCTGGGCGAATGAGCAGACCTGCGACCACTGCCGGCCGCGGGAGGCGCGCATGAGCGCGCGCTGCGCTCTCCCGCGCCGCGTCCCGGCGCCACAGGCCGCGCCGGCACGCACGCGGACCATCCACCCGCGCGCGGCCGTGTCGACCGCCGCGATGAGCACTGGCGCGTTGCCGGCGGACCTGATCGCGGACCTGGAACGCAAGCTGGGATCAAGTTTCGGCAATGTACGCATCCATGCCAGCGGCGGCCGCTCGCGCGATGTCGCCGATGCTGGCGCCCTGGCGATCACGCGCGGCGACGAGATCGCCTTCGCGCCGGGTCGCTACCGCCCGGACACGCTGCACGGCCGCGCCTTGATCGCGCACGAACTCACCCACGTCGCACAGCAGCGCAGGGGCGCGCTGGGAAACCACGGCGCCGCGAGCGCACTCGAATGCGAAGCACAGGCCGTTGAGCAACGCATGCTGTCGGCGCAGGCGCCGGCGCTCGTATCCGGTCGCGCACCGATCTCCGAGCAGCGCTCGGAGTCCGTCGATATCGCGCGGGCGATGCGCGCGTACGTGTCCGGGGGCATCGAGTCGGTTGCCGATCTGGTCGCATCCCAGTTGGCCCGTGCGGATCCACTGATACGACAGCTCGCCGATCTGCGCGCGGCGGTCCGCGCGCGCGCGGGTGACATCGTGCTTGATTCGCACGTGGTGCTGGCCCTTCAGTCGCTGTACCTGCAACTTCGCGCCACGGCACCGTCGTGGTTGCCGATCCCCGATGTCCAGTTCCGTCCGCGAGGGCAAGCGGCGGCGCCGCTTATCGTCGTCGCCGGCGTGGCGCTGGGCGCCGCGGAGCTGCTGCTGCTCCTGGGCATCGTGCTGGTGCTGCTGTGGTGGATCTCGTTGCAGAACCCGGAGATCCGGCGGTCCCACGAACGCGCAGTGCAGGACCTGATCAACAGCATCCGAGAACTGATCCTGCCCCGCCGTTCCGACCCGTGGCCGCCGCCGATCATCGACGTGCCGCCGGCGCCCGACGCACCACCGGTGACAGACGCACCGCCAATTGCAGACGCGCCGCCGGTACCCGACGCCAGGCCGAGCCCGGATGCGCCGCCGGCACCGGACGTGGATACCGTGCCGGATGTCGACACGGCGCCGGACCCGGCGCCGCACCGGGAGCCCGAGCGCAGGCCGCGTCCGCGTCCACCCACCGATCCGCACCCGGCGCCGCGCTGCCGCTTCCCAACCGGATTGACTCGCGCCGACCCGATCCCGATGACCTGGCACAAGCCCAGGATCGACAACTTCTATCCGCGTCGGCTGCAGATCGGCACCCAAGTCTACGGACGCGACGATCCCGCCAACCCGCGGCACCTGGCACGGGGCGAACCGATCGGCGTGCCCGAGCGCTACTGGCCGCGCGTCGGCAAGGTGATGCAACTGGTGCCGGTGGAGCGTGGCCGCGGCGCCGCCGATTACCGCGCCGTGCTGGCGCGCTACGGATTCGACTGGTCTGGGCTGCAGGCCGACCACGTCCAGGACGTCGAATGGAGCGGACCGGACGACTTCACCAACCTGTGGCCGATGTCGTCCGACGCCAACGGCAGCGCCGGCCCGCGGCAGAACCAGCACCAGCGCGTCAGCTACTGCGAGACCCCGACCGGCCCCGCGGTCACCGGCGAGACGCTGCAGGTGTTCAAGTCCAGGCCCGGCCGCTACGGGCGCTACTTCCGAATTGCAGCGGTAGGCATATGAGACAGCTTCGATGAACGATCCCATCCAGTTGCTGATCGACGCCGGCGCCATCCCGAGCGAGCCGTTCGATCCGCTGAGCCGCTATCGCGGCGTGCCGCTGGCCTTGCACGCGCCCGCGCCGGGCGTCGAACCCGTAGCGTATGTCGCGCGACGCTTCATCCCGCAGCGGCATTCGATCGCGGTCGCGGTCGAGGCGGTGGTGGAAGCGGTGGACCGCCCCGACCTGCTCGCCGCGCGCACGCTCGGCAGCCCGCTGTCGTACTGGCGGATCGCCGATGCGAACGCGGTCACCGATCCGTTCGAACTCACCGACGTGCCGGGTGCGCGCGTCGCGATCCCCTCGGGAGGCAGCTGAGTGGACCCGCGCGGCGTCAAGCTCACATTGCTGATGGGGCCGGTGCCGGTGGCGGCGCCGCGCGAGGTGGTGGAGGCGCTGGTCTCGGCCAAGGTCGAGGCCGGCTCGGGCGATGCGCAGGGCGGGTTCGAGCTCACCTTCGAGCTGCCGGCGCGCTCGCCGCTGCGCACGCTGTTCCTGGTCAGCGGTGGCGGGGGCGGCGTGCCGCTGATGCGGGTGGTGCTGGTGGTGACGCTCAACGGCGGCGACGAGGTGATCGTCGACGGCATGGCCACCCATGTCGACACCGTGCCCGGCGACGGCGGCGTGTCAAAACTCGTGGTGCGCGGCAAGGACCTCTCCGCGCTGATGGATGTGATCGAGATCCCCGGCCTGCCGTTCCCGGCGATGCCGCCGTCAGCGCGGGTGCTGCTGATCCTGTCCAAGTACGCCGCGCTCGGCGTGATCCCGCTGGTGATCCCCAGCATCGTCGACGAGCCGCCGCTGCCCACCGACCGCATTCCCACCCAGCAGGGCTCCGACTACGCCTACGTCAAGCGCCTCGCGGCAGAGGCCGGCTACGTGTTCTACCTCGAACCGGGCCCCGCGCCGGGCACCAGCTTCGCCTACTGGGGGCCGGAGATCCGCGTGGGCGAACCGCAGCCGGCGCTGACCACGGGCATGGACGCGATGACCAACGTCGAGCAGATCAGTTTCAACTTCGATCGCGAGCGCAAGAAGATGCCGATCGTCTATTTCCAGGAGAGCAACAGCAAGGTCGGCATTCCCGTGCCGATCCCCGACATCACCCCGCTCAATCCGCCCCTGGGCGCGATCCCGCCGCTGCCGCCGAAGATCGAGAAACTCACCGACACCGCGCACATGAGCGTCGCCGGCGCGCTGGCCAAGGGGCTGGCGTTCGCCGGGCAGAACAGCGATTCGGTGTTCGGCAGCGGCCAGCTCGACGTCTCGCGCTACGGGCGCCTGCTGAAGTCGCGACGGCTGGTCGGCGTGCGCGGCGCCGGTCTGCCGTTCGACGGCCTGTACTACGTCAAGAGCGTCAGCCACCAGATCGAGCGCGGCGCCTACAAGCAGAGCTTCTCGCTGGCGCGCAACGGGCTGATCTCCACGGTCCCGGCGGTGCCGGTATGAGCGGCGAGCGCCACTACGGCAAGTTCCGCGGCTCGGTGCGCAACAACATCGATCCGCTGATGAAGGGCCGGCTGATGGTCGAGGTGCCGGATGTCGGCGGCAACCTGCTCAGCAGCTGGGCGATGCCGTGCCTGCCGGTGGCGGGCATGAACATGGGCATGTTCACCGTGCCGCCGATCGGCGCCGGCGTGTGGGTGGAGTTCGAGCGCGGCGATCCGGACTACCCGGTGTGGGTCGGCGGCTTCTATGCCGAGGCCGACGTGCCGGTGATGGCGCGCATGGTGCCGCCGGGCGTGTCGGGCATCACCCTGCAGACGCTTGCGAAGAACGGCCTCGTCATCAGCGACGTGCCCGGCCCCACCGGCGGCATCCTGATCCAGACCAGCACCGGCGCGATGATCTCGGTCAGCGATGTTGGCATCGTCATCTCCAACGGCAAGGGCGCCACGATCAACATGACCGGGCCCACCGTCGACATCAACCTCGGCGCGCTGACGGTGGTGTGAGATGCCGATGCCCGTCCTCCACCTCGGCGCCACCGTCCTGTGCATGCACGCGGGCAACGCGGTGCCGACCATGCCGTTCCCGCGGGTGAGCGTGTCGGCGCAGCCGGTGGTGCAGGTGACCACGCCCTACGTGATCGCAGCTTGCTCGCTCTCCACGTCGTCCGGACCGTTCTGCGCCACCGGCCAGTGGGTGGTCGGCGCCACCCGCGTGCTCGCGGGCGGGCTGCCGCTGGCGATCGTCGGCGGCACCGCGCTGTGCGTCGCCACGGGCACCGGAATGCAGGCGGTCGCCAGCCAGACCCGCGTGCTGGCGACCTGAGGAGCACGACATGCCGCATCTCGACTTCCCCTATCGCTTCGACGGCAGCGGCCGCACCGCCGGCACCGACGACGTCGACCACGTGCGCGACCTGATCGCCCAGGTGCTGCTGACCGCGCCGGGCGAGCGGGTGATGCGCCCCGACTTCGGCGCCGGCCTGCTGCAGCTGGTGTTCGAACCCAACAGCGTCGCGGTCGCGGCCACCGCGCAGATGCTGGTGCAGTCCTCGCTGCAGCAGCACCTCTCGCACCTGATCGCGGTCGACGCGGTGCGCATCGGCAACGACGACGGCGCCCTGCGCGTCGACGTCGACTACCGGCTGCTGCGCGACGGCAGCACCGCCAGCGCCGCGATCGACATTCCCGGAGGCGGCGCGCCATGAGGTACCACTGCTGCGATCCCCGCCGGCTGGAAGTCCTGCGCCGCTCCGGGAGCGACAACGCGATCAACTTCGTCGAGGTGCTCGACCGCGCGGCGCCCCCGGGCGTGGCGCGCCAGCGCACGCTGTTCCTGCGACTGCTGCGCGACGGATTCACGCTCTCGCCGGAGAACCTGCGCATCGATGGCGGCGAACGCATCGCCCGCGTCGGCATCGCCTGGTGCGCGCCGGCGGACGCCCTGCCGGCCGAAGCGGAAGCAGGCCTTGCGAACGGCCTCGACGATCCCGCGCGCACCCTGGTGATCCGCACCGACGGCGAAGGCGACTTCTCGCGCTACACCCTGGCCCTGGTGGCGAACTCCGGCGACGACCAGCCGCCCGCCGGCTTCGATCCGCTGCTGTCGCGGATCGAATTCTCGTTCAAGGTCGAATGCCCCTCCGATTTCGATTGCGCGCAATCGCTGCCCTGCCCCACCGAGGTGGCCGCCGCGCCCGACATCGACTACCTCGCCCGCGACTATCCCGGCTTCCGCCGCCTGATGCTCGACCGCATGGACCTGCTGGTGCCGGGTTGGCGCGAGCGCTCGGCGGCCGACCTCGGCGTCACCCTGGTCGAGCTGCTGGCCTACGCCGCCGACAACCTGTCGTACCGCCAGGACGCGGTGGCGAACGAGGCCTACCTGTCCACCGCACGCCGCCGCAGCTCGGTGCGCCGCCACGCGCGCCTGGTGGACTACCACCTGCACGACGGCTGCAACGCCCGCACCTGGGTCCAGGTACGCCTGGCCGAAGGCAGCGGCGACCTAGTGCTGGCGGGCGGCACGCGGCTGCTCACGCGGGTGCCCGGTATCGGCGCGGTGATCGAGCCCGGCAGCCGCGATGCGCGCCAGGCGATGGCCGCAGCGCCGGTGGTGTTCGAGACCGCGCACACGGTCACCCTGCATGCCGACCGCAATGAACTCCTCTTCTACACCTGGGGGGATGCGGGTTGCTGCCTGCCACGCGGCGCGACGAGCGCGACGCTACGCGGCCGGCCACCGCTGGCGGTCGGCGACGTGCTGGTGTTCGTCGAAACCCGCAGCCCGACCACGCTGTCCGAGCACGATGCCGATCGCGGCCATCGCTGGGCGGTGCGGCTGACCGGGGTCGATGACACCGCAATCGATCCTTCTGGCGGCCTGTTCGAAGAGCCCGCCGTCGATGAGCCGCGCGAGGTCACCCGCATCGAATGGGCGCCGGCCGACGCGCTGCCGTTCCCGCTGTGCCTGGGCGTCGAATCGCATCCGGAGCTGGTGTTCGCGGTCGCGCGCGGCAACATCGTGCTCGCCGACCACGGCCACACGCTACCCGACGAAGCGCTACCCGAGGTGCCCGACGCGGTGCGCCGCTACGCGCCCGGCGCATCGCAGGCCGATCGCTGCGGCACGCGCGAGCGGGTGCCGGTGCCGGTGCGCTACCGCCCCTGGCTGGCCTCGCAGCCGGTCACCCAGGGTTTCGCGCTGGCGGACCTGCTGGCCGCGACCCGGGACGACACCCCGGCGCCGCTGTGGCCCGCGAGCCAGTTGCTGCCGCTCGACCCGCGGCATGCGCTGCCGCGCATCGCGCTGCTCGAGGATGATCCGCAACTGCCGCCGTGGAGCCCGCGCCACGACCTGCTCGGCAGCGATGCCGGCGCGCCGCACTTCGTGGTCGAGACCGAGCACGACGGCCGCACCCGCCTGCGTTTCGGCGACGACCGCAACGGCAAGCGTCCCAATCCCGGCACCCGCCTGCGCGCGCGCTACCGCGTGGGCAACGGCGTGTCCGGCAACATCGGCGCCGACGCGCTCGCGCACCTGGTGTTCGATCCGGCGCTGTATGCCGACGGTCCCGACCCGCCGCCCGATCCGACCGCCATCGAGGCGATCGGCAACCCGATGCCCGCCGCCGGCGGCACCGCGCCCGAGGACGTGGAAGCCGCGCGCCGCGACGCGCCGCACGCGTTCCGTACCCAGGAACGCGCGGTCACCGCCGACGACTACGCGGCCGTGAGCGAGCGCAGCCCCGAGGTCGGCCGCGCCGCCGCGACCTTCCGCTGGACCGGCAGCTGGTACAGCGTGTTCGTCAGCGCCGACCGCCCCGGTGGCGCGGCGGTCGACGCGCCGTTCCGCTCGCAGCTGCGCCGGCACCTGGAGCGCTACCGCATGGCCGGCTACGACGTCGCCGTCGACGCGCCGCGCATGGTGCCGCTGGATCTCGCCCTGCATGTGTGCGTGAAGCCCGGTTATTTCCGCAGCGACGTGCTGGCGGCGGTGGAACGCGCGCTCAGTGCGCGCCTGCATCCCGACGGCAGCCTCGGGCTGTTCCATCCCGACCGTTTCAGCTTCGGCGATCCGGTCTACCTGAGCAGCGTGGTCGCGACCGCGCAGGCGGTCGCCGGCGTGGCCTCGGTGCGCGTCGACCGCTTCCGCCGCCTGGTCAATGGCAGCGCGGCCTCGCTGGAAGAAGGCGTGATCCGGCTCGACCGGCTCGAGATCGCCCAGCTCGCGAACAATCCCAACTTCCGCGAACGCGGAAAGCTGTCGCTGTCGGCAGGAGGCGGGCAATGAGCGCACTGCGTCCCGACGCGAAGGCCGGCAGCGTCGCGCCGCCGCCGGGCAGCGAGGCCTGCGGCTGCTGCGAGGGCATCGATGCGGCCACCCCGCAGGCGCACGCCAACCGCCACGGGCTGGACGCGGTAGCCTACCGGATCGGCCGCCATCCCGATTTCCGTTCAAGCCTGATCGACGGCCTGTCCGATTCGACCCTGCTGATTGATCCCGCCGAGCCCGTCGATCCGGCGGACCCCGTCGAGCCGAAAGCCAGTCCGCTTTCGAACCTGCTCACCCGCGACAAAGACGACTTCACCCTCGGCCTGATCGACGCTTTCGCCTGCAGCGCCGACGTGCTCGCGTTCTACCAGGAGCGCATCGCCAACGAATCCTGGCTGCGCACCGCCACCGAACGCGTCTCGCTGCAGGAGATGGGCCGGCTGATCGGCTACCGCCTGCGTCCCGGCATCGCTGCCGAGACCTGGCTGGCCTTCACCCTGGAGCCGCCGCGCGAGCCGCCGCCGGGCGCGCCTAAGGAGCCGGGGATGTTCGTCACCGGCATCCCCACGCAGGTGCAGCTGGATGCCGGACTCAAGGTGCAGAGCGTGCCGGGGCCGGACGAGAAGCCGCAGACCTTCGAGACGGTGGAAGCGATCGCCGCGCGTCCGGAGTGGAGCGCGATGCGCCCGTGGCTGTCGCGCCCGCGGCTGCCGGCGATGGGCGACCGCACGCTCTGGCTGCACGGCGTCGCCACGGGGCTCAAGCCCGGCGACGCGCTGCTGGTGGTCGGCGCCGAGTTCGATGCCGACCCCGCCAGCAACCGCTGGGACTTCCGCATCCTCAGCGAAGTGCTGGCCGAACCGGACTACGACCGTACCCGGGTTTCGTGGAAGCGCGCGCTCGGTTCGCTGTCGCCGGCGATGTCGCCCGCCGGCGACGACGTGCGCGTGTACGCGCTGCGCCAGCGCGCCTCGGTGTTCGGCCATAACGCGCCGATGTGGCGGACGATGCCGCAGGATTTCCGCAACGACTACACGGGCACCACGCCGGTGTTCATGCGGGCCGCGCTCCGTATCGGTGCGGATCGCGAGCTGCACGAAATCGACAGCGTGGCCCATCCCGGCCTCTCCGCCACGCTCGACATCGCGGACGATGGCTGGCCCGACTTCGTCGTCTCGCCTGCCGGCCCCACCGCCGACGGCGGTCACGTCGACCTCGACGCCGCCTACCCCGCGATCGCGCCCGGCGGCTACGCCGTGCTCGCCTACGGCGCCTACGACGCCGCCAGCGATCCCGCGCCGGTGGACACCTATGTCGAGCTGTACCGCGTCGATGGCGCGAGCGAAGTGGCGCGCGCGGAATTCGCGCTGTCGGGCAAATCCACGCGCCTGCGCCTGGCCGGCGACCAGTACGACCGCTTCGAGAAGAAGGTCCGCACGCTCAAGGTGTTCGCACAGTCGGAGGAACTCGTCCTGGCGCAGACGCCCGTCACCACGGCGGTCTCCGGCGACACGGTTCCCGTCGCCGTGGCGCCGGACGGGCTCGAAGTCGGCCGCCGCATCATCGTCCAGGGCACTGCAACCAGCGGCCAGTCCATCGTTCACCGCGCCACGCTCACCGCCCCGGCCCGCAGCGATGCCGGCGGCGCCCTGCTCGACATCGACCCGCCCCTGCCCGCACCGCTGCAGCGCGAGTCGGTGACGGTGCTCGCCAACGTCGCCGCCGCGCGCCACGGGGAAACCGTCGCCCAGGTGCTGGGCTCCGGCAGCGCCAGCCAGGCGCACCAGCGCTTCGAACTGAAGCAGGCGCCGCTCACCTGGCGCGCCGCCGCGAACGAACTCGGCGCCGCCAGCGAGCTCACCGTGCGCGTCGGCGGCATCGAGTGGAAACAGCGCGACAGCCTGTACGGCGCCGCGCCCGGCGACCACGCCTACACCCTGCGCACCGACGAGGCCGGACGCGACTGGTTGCAGTTCGGCGACGGCGAGCGCGGCGCGCGCCTGCCCAGCGGCAGCCAGAACGTGCGCGCCAGCTACCGCAAGGGCACCGGCGCCGAAGGCAACGTGCGCGCCGAATCGCTGACCCAGCTGATGACGCGCCCGCTCGGGGTGAAAGGGGTCGCCAACCCGGGCGCCGCCGAGGGCGGTACCGATCCGGAACCGGCCGCGCACGCGCGTAGCTCGATCCCGCTCGGCACGCGTACCCTGGGCCGGGTGGTGTCAGTGCTCGACTATGCCGACTTCGCGCGCGCCTATGCCGGCATCGCCAAGGCGCAGGCGCAGGTGCTGCAGCTCGCGCATGGCCCGGTGATCGCCATCACCGTCGCCGGGCAGGACGGCGCGTTGCTCGCCGAGAGCAACCCGGTGTGGGCCAACCTGCGCGACGCGCTCACCGCCGGCGGCGACCCGCATGTCTCCGTGCGCCTGATGGGCTACGTGGCCAGCACCTTCCGCATCGGCCTGAAGGTGAAGTGCGATCCGGCGCACGACCCCGCAACCGTGCTCGCCGCGGTCGAGGCCGCCTTGCGCGAGGCCTTCTCGTTCGACCGCCGCGAGCTCGGGCAGCCGGTGCAGCAGTCCGAAGTGGTGTCGGTGGCGCACGCGGTGCCCGGCGTGGTCGCGATCGACCTCGACCTGCTCTACGGCGGCACCTCGCCCTTCGCCCAGACCCTGCCCTCGCGCCAGGTGCGGCTGCTGGCCTCGCGCATGCGGGTAGCGGGCGGCCTGCCGCGCCCTGCCGAACTGCTGACGCTGCATCCGGGTCCGCTGACGCGACTGGAGACCATGCCATGAGCCTCGATGCGCAGCGCCTCTACGAACTGCTGCCGGCCATCCACCGGATCCGCGACGATGCCCTGGGCGAGCCGCTGCGCGCCCTGGTCGCGCTGTTCGCACGCGAACTCGAGGCGCTGGAGGAGGACGTCGAGCAGCTCTACGACGACCAGTTCATCGAAACCTGCGCCGACTGGGTGGTGCCCTACATCGGCGACCTGATCGGCTACCGCCCGCTCGCCGGCATCGCGGCCGAGGTCGCGTCGCCGCGTGCCGAAGTGGCGAACACCATCGCCTACCGCCGCCGCAAAGGCACCGCGCTGATGCTGGAGCAACTGGCGCGCGACCTGCTCGGCCGGCCCGCGCACGTGGCCGAGTTCTTCGAGCAGCTGGCGGCCACCCAGTACATGAAGCACCTGCGCCCGCACGCGATGGCCACCGCCGACCTGCGTTCGCAGCCGGCGATGCGCGCGCTCGGCGGCGCCTTCAACACCACCGCGCACACCCCCGACCTGCGCGCGCCCCAGGCCACGGCCGAATCCGGCGGCGGCCGCTACAACATCCCCAACATCGGCATCTTCACGTGGCGGCTGCTGGCGTTGCCGCTGACCGGCATCCCGCTGGTGCCGCACCCGGACGATGCCGGCGGCACCCGCTTCCGGCTCGATCCGCTCGGCGCCGACCTGGCGCTGTTCCGGCGGCCGCGCAGCGAGGACTCGATCGTCACGCTCAGCGCGCCGGTGCATGTCGCCGCACCGCTGGACGTGCGCGACATGGCCGCGGCGGTGCGCGCGGCACAGGACGCGGCCGACCCAGCCACCATCGACCACGACTACGGCCTGGGCGACAGCCTGGTCCTGCTGCGCCCCGGCGCGGAAGCCGACAGCTGGGAGCCGGTGCCGGTGGCGGAGATCGTGATCGCCGATCTGCGCGATCTGCCCGGCGGCGACTGGAACCATCAGGACACCATTCCCGACGATCGCGTCGCGATCGATCCGGAACGCGGCCGCGTGGTGCTGGGCGCGAATGTCGAAGCCCCGCTGCGCGCCAGCTTCCACCACGGCTTCGCGCGCATGCTCGGCGGCGGCGAGTACGAACGCGTGCCCGAGGGCGAGGCGCTCGCGCTGCAGGTGGAGGCGATGGCCGGCGAAGCGTTGCAGCCGCATCTCGACGCGATTGCCGCCGGCGGCCGCCTGCGCATCGGCGACAGCCTCACCTACACCGCGCCCACCACGCTGACCGTGGACGCGCCCGCCAATCCCGACGACGACGCCACCGTCGTCGTCGCGGCCCGCAACGGCGCGCGCCCGTTGCTCGCTGCGAGCGGCGACATCACCCTCGACATCGGCGCCGGCGCCAGTCTCGTCCTCGACGGCCTGGTGATCTCCGGCGGCGCGCTGGTGCTGCCCGACGCCGGCGACGACGCCACCCGCACCCTCGTGCTGCGCCACTGCACGCTGGTGCCGGGCCTGTCGCTGCTGTCCGACGGCAGCGCGGCCTCGTCCGGCGTGCCCAGCCTGGTGATCGAACATCCCTTCGCCAACGTGCGCCTCGAACACTGCATCACCGGCGCCCTGCGCGTGGCGCCCGGCGCCGAGGTCGAGCTGGTCGACTGCATCGTCGATGCCGGCACGCCGACCGCCGTGGCCTACGCCGCGCCGGACGACGCCTCCGCCGGCGGCGCCCTCACCATCCGCGACAGCACCCTGGTGGGCAAGCTGCATGCGCGCACCATCGAACTCGCGTCCGACACGATCTTCCATGCGGCGCTGGCAGAAGGCGACGACTGGCTCGCGCCCGTGCGCGCACAGCGTACCCAGCACGGCTGCGTGCGCTTCTGCTGGCTGCCGGCGGACTCGATCGCGCCGCGCCGCTACCGCTGCCTGCCCGACGACGCGCACCCCCGCGTGCGCCCGCACTTCAACGCGCTGCGCTACGGGCAGCCGGCCTACATGCAGCTGCGCGCCAGCACGCCCGCGGCGATCCTGCGCGGCGCCAGCGACGAGGGCGAGATCGGCGTGATGCACGCCCTCGCCCAGCCGCAGCGCGAAGCCAACCTGCGCATCCGCCTCGACGAATACCTGCGCCACGGATTGCGCGCGGGCCTGTTCCACGCCACCTGATCCTGCCTTCCGATCTGCCTTCGATGGAGTCGTCCCATGGCCACTGACCTGTCCCGCATCCGCCACGATCCCCTGCTCGACTGGTCCGGCGTGCAACTCAAGCAGGGCGGCGTGCTGCTCGATGCCGATGCCAACGAACTGGTTGCCGTGCTCGACCGGCGCCTGCGCGCGCTCGCCAGCGACGTGCTCGGCCGTTCCACCGTATCGCAGACCACGCCCGACGCCTTCCGCATCACGGCAAGCGGCGGCGGCCTGCAGATCGGCCGCGGGCGGATGTACGTCGACGGCCTGCTCGCCGAGAACCACGGCGGCGGCGAGGCCGCGTTCGATCCGTTGCTGGCCGAACCGCACGCGCTCGATCCGCTCGACTACACCGCCCAGCCGTATCTGACGGACGCGCCCGACCTGCCCACCGCCGGCCGCCGCTTGGTCTACCTCGACGCGTGGAACCGCGAGGTCACCGCGCTCGAGGACCCGTCCCTGGTCGAAAGCGCGGTCGGGGTCGACGCCAGCTCGCGCCTGCAGACGGTGTGGCAGGTGCGCGTGCTGGACTCGCAGCTGGGCACCGGCGCCAGCTGCGCCACGCCCGACGGCGAACTGCCCGGCTGGAGCGCCCTCACCGCGCCCAGCGAAGGCCGCCTGACCACCGGCACCTACGAAGTCCCGCCGCTCAGCGACCCCTGCGAGCTGCCGCCCACCGGCGGCTACCGCGGCCTGGAGAACCAGCTCTACCGCGTCGAGATCCACGACCCCGGCCTGCCCGGCGGCGGCGCCACCTTCAAGTGGTCGCGCGAGAACGCCAGCGTCGGCGCGCGGGTGGCCGCGTTCGTGTCGGCCACCGAACTGGAACTCGAGACCCTCGGCCGCGACGAGGTGCTGGGCCTGCGCGACGGCGACTGGGTGGAGATCCTCGACGATGCGCGCGAGTTCGCGCAGCTGCCCGCCGAGATCCGCCGCATCTCGATCGAGGATCCCGGCAACCGCCGCGCCACGTTTGCGCCCGCGCTGCCTGCCGACATGCTGCCGCCCGCCTTCCCCGACGACGCCCTGCCCGCGCAGCGCAACCTGCGCGTGCGCCGCTGGGACCAGGCCGGCAAGGTATTCCGCGTCACCGGTGCCGGCAACACCGCGCAGTTGCAGGATCTCGATGCCCCCGGTTCCACCGGACTCATCGCCGTGCCCGCCGCCGGTACCGAGCTGATCCTGGAACACGGCGTCACCGTCTCCTTCGCCAGCGCCGGCACAAATGGCTTCAAGCGCGGCGACTGGTGGACCTTCGCCGCCCGCACCGCCGACGCCAGCGTGGAACCGCTCGAAGCGGCACCCCCGCGCGGCACCCACCACCACTACGCGCGCCTGGGCATCTGGGACATCGCCTCGGGCAGCGTCAGCGACTGCCGCACGCCCTGGCCGCCCGGTGGCGGCGACGACTGCGGCTGCAGCCAGTGCGTCACCCCCGAATCGCATGCCAGCGGCCAGCTCACCATCCAGGCCGCCGTCGACCGCCTGCGCGACCGCGGCGGCACCGTCTGCCTCACCCCGGGCAACTACGCGCTGCAGGAGCCGGTGTTCCTGCGCGGCGCGCGCGCCATCACCATTCGCGGCCAGGGCGCCACCACCATCGTCACCGCCGCCGGCTCGGCCTTCGTGGTGGAAACCGGCATGGCACTCTGCATCGAGAAGCTCTCGGTGCTCTCGGCCGGCCTGGAATCCGCGATCCGCATCCAGACCGCGCTGGGCGTCACCCTGCGCGAGCTGATCGTGTTCGCCTACGACGGCATCCGCGACCGGCGCAGCGCCGCCGTGGCGCTGTCGGGCCTGTGCGCGGGGATCACCCTCCGCGACAACCTGTTCGTCGCCCCCGACGGCATCCGCACCGAGACCGCCAACGAAGGCGCCCCCGCCTTCGCCCTGCTCGGCGCGCTGGCGATCGAGCACAACATCCTCGCCTGCCAGCGCAACGGCATCGTGTTCGACGGCAGCGTCGGCCACCTGTGGGACAGCCGCATCGGCGACAACCAGTTCACCGACTGTCCGTCCAACGGCATCCGCGTGCTCGGCCTGGCCACCGCCGGCAGTTCCCTGCGCGTGGAGGGCAACAACCTCAACCTCACCGGCCACGGCATCGTGTGCGGCACCGGCAACGCCTGGATCGAGAGCAACCGCGTGCACGGCACCGGCGACACCCCGCACGTGGACGGCAACGACGGCATCGCCCTGGTGCCCGGGCTCGACCGCGCCGGCGCCAGCCAGGTGCACGTGCTCGCCAACCAGGTCAGCGGCTTCCGCAACACCGGCATCGCCATCCGCGCGCGTATCGGCGACCTCATCGCCAAGCTCAACGTGGTGCGCGATTGCGGCAACGGCATCGTGATGGCCGAGGACGCCGAATCCGACTCCGCCAGCATCGAGAACAACCACGTGCGCGACATCACCGGCGCGCCCGGCGATGCCGATCGCGCCATCGTCGCCGGCATCTCGGTGCTGCGCACCGCCGCCGCCACCATCGCCGGCAACCAGGTGCGCGACATCGCCCGCAACGCGCAGCAGCGCATCTCGCTGTCGGCCGGCATCGTCGCCACCGGCGTCACCCGCTCGCGCATCCACGGCAACGAGGTGAGCGGCATCGGCCCGGTGGGCGACTTCAACGGCGCCGGCGTGGGCCTGCTGGTGCAGGCCCCGCTCGACCGCACCGAGATCGCCCACAACCAGGTGCAGCGCGACGACCAGACCCAGGCCGGCAGCGGCGCCTGGTATGCCCTGCTGGTGGGCGGCGTGGCCTCGCGCGGGGTCAACGACGCCGGCGCCGTGGCCGACCTCGACCTCACCGCCGCCGCCGCGGCCGTGCACCACACCGTCAACGTCTCCACCGTGCGCCTCGACACGCGCCGCACCCTGGTGCTGTCCGGCGACCGCGCCTACATCGCCACCGCCGCCACCGACCTGCTGGCCGCCTCGGTGCTGGCGCGCGGCTCGGTGGCCACCGTGATCGGCAACATGCTGATCGCGCGCGGCGGCTCGGTGGCGGTGGAAGTGCGCGCCGGCGGCGAGATCATGTTCAGCGACAACTGCTGCGAACTGTTCGACAACGCCCAGAACCCCGCCGTGCGCCTGGTCGCCCCGGTGCTGGTGCTAAACGCCAACCGCGTGCGCAGCGTCACCAAGCCCAGCGTGCAGCTGGTCAGCCAGTCCGTGGCCGCGCTCGGCAACATCACCACCCACGGCATCGATCCCCTGCCCACGCAGTGGCAGCCGTTCAACCTCAACGCCTGACGGAGCCCCCCATGCGATTCCTCGTGATCAAGCAGGACACCTCGCTGCAGGCGCTCACCGCCCAGCTGGTGAAGGACGGCGACCACGCCCCCGCCGCGCTCGACCGCCTGCGCGCCCTCAACCCCCACCTCGACCTGCAGCGCGTGGGCAAGGGCGCCGTGCTGCTGCTACCCGACTCGCCGAGCTACCAGGCAGAAGGCGACAAGGCCGGCGACGACGGCTTCGACCTCTTCGCCAAAGAGGTGACCACCGCCCTGCGCGACGGCACCACCCGCGCCACCGACGCCCTGGTCGCGAACGAGGCGCAGGAAAAGGAGTTCAACAAGCTGTTCAAGAGCGCCGCGATCAAGAAGCTGTCCGACGAGGACACGGCGCTGCGCGGACGGCTGGACACGGTGGCCACCCGCGCGAGCGCGGCGGCCAAGGTGTCGAAGGAGGTGGCGCCGCAGCTGCAGGCGTTGAAGAAGGGCGCGGCGGAGGAACTGAAGAAGCTGCGGGGGTTGCTGGGGTGAAACCCGTGGCGGCCCCTCCCGTCCGCCACCGGCCGAAGCGGGACGACTAGTCCCCCATCGTGATCAGGCTCTTGCCGCGCGTGCGGCCCTGTTCCAGGAATTCGATGGCCTGGGGCACCTGGTCCAGGGGAAAGCGCCGGTCGATCACCGGGCGCACGCTGCCGGCTTCGAGCATGGTGCGCAACACGGCCAGGTCGTCCTTGTTGGCGCTGGCGAACAGCGTCACCTGGGTCTGGCTGGCGAAGGATGCGGTCAGCCGGGTGGCCAGCATGCGGCCCACGGGACCGATCCACGGGTTGTCCTTCGGCCCGGTCACCATGACCAGGGTGCCTTCCGGCTGCAGGGCCGCCCGCAAGGCGGCGACCGGATGGTTGCCGACGTTGTCGATCACCAGGTCGTAGCGCGGGCCGCCGCGGGTGAAGTCCTCCTGCGCGTAATCGATGGTGTGGTCGGCGCCGAGCGAGCGCACCAGTTCCGTGTTGCGCGCACTGCTGACGCCGGTCACTTGGGCGCCGAGGGCCTTGGCGATCTGCACCGCGAAGGTGCCGACGCCGCCAGAGGCGCCATTGATGAGGACCTTCTGCCCGGGCTGCAGCCGACCGGCATCGCGCAGCGCCTGCAACGCGGTGATCGCCGCGATCGGAACGGCGGCGGCCTGTTCGAAATCGATGTTGTCGGGTATCTGCACCACGCTTCGGCTCGCGTCCACCACGACGTACTCTGCGAACGCTCCGCTGGCGGCCCCGAAGACCCGGTCCCCGGGCTTGAAGCCGTCCACGGCAGGCCCCACCGCCTCGACCGTGCCGGCGAAATCGACGCCGGCGCGCGGATTCTCCGGCCGACCGAAGCCCGAAGACAGGCGCATCACATACGGCTTGCCATGCAGGTAATGCCAGTCCAGGGGGTTCACGCCGGCGGCGCGTACGCGCACCAGCAATTCGCCCTCGGCCGGGACCGGCCGCGGCACGTGTTCGAGCCGCAGCGCCTCGGTCCCCCCGTAGCAATGCACGCGGATCGCCTGCATCGAGTCGCCGGTCTGCGACAGTGCGGCAGCAGGCGGACAGGCCGCATCGCGACTGAGGACCACGGCGAACACCACGCCCGCGGCGGTCAGCACGCCAAACAATCCCAGCAGCAGCCTGTTGCGTCGACGCATGATGACTTCCCCGGAATCGGACCCCTGGCGCCCAAAGTGCGCCGATGACCGCGCGCCCGCGCGTGCCGATCGTCCACGTGCCAATCGTCATTGCGTTGCAAGGCCCGATACGGAGGTGGTGGCGCCGCAGCTGAAGGCATTGAAGAAGGGGCGGCGGAGGAACTGAAGAATTTGCGGGGGTTGTTGGGGTAGTCACCGGCCCGCTTGCGGGGATCCGTCTTGACTAGAGGCCAGCAGCGACTGTCCGCTACCGGCCAAGAGCGGGCGTTCGTCATCGCACAGGCGATTGTCAGGTCGCTGCAATAATTTCGGGAGGCTCCACGCATTCACGCAGGTATCCCTGGTACCTCATAGACGATTTCAGCATAAAAATCCGTCCCTCGACCACAAACCCGTCAAGCTGATGCTGCAATGTGTAAGCCGAAAGTTCGGACATCGAGTTAATGAAGCCTTTGGCTTTGAAATTCAGAGATGTATTGCACAACACGCCATAACCCGTCAGCGCCTTGAAGGCACTCAGCAACCCGAACAACGGAGGATTGGTCCGCTCCGACACCGTCTGGATTCGCGCAGTACGGTTTACATGGGTCACCGCGGCCAGCCCCTCCGTGGAGGCACTATACGTGTAAAGCATGAAGGGGCTTGGGATCGTGCACCCAAACCACTTCTCAGCTTCATCCTCCAAACACGCGGGAGCAATTGGGCGAAACTGCTCGCGCTGCTTAATGACGTTCAGCCGTTCTTTCGTGCTCGACCTAAATGGGGCTGCCAATATAGATCGATTACCAAGGGCGCGCGGCCCGATCTCGTAGCGGCCGCTCACCCATCCGACTATCAAGTCACGGGCCAGCATTGCGGCAACTGTCGCAACGTTCGGCTTCCACTCATCGAACTGAGCGCTGTCAACAGGCTCGTCGAACTGAAAAGCCAACCCAGAATATACGTCCCACGTAATTTTTGCGTTGCGGGTAAAATGGAACTGCGCATCAACAGCAGTGCCAATTGCTGAGCCAGAATCGTTTGCGACTGGGGGGACGAACACGTCGCGAAACAATCCTGACTCTCTCCACTTCGTGTTCCAATCGCAGTTAAGCGCACAGCCTCCCGTTATCAACAACGGCATGCCCCGCCTCAGATTCGCCGCTGCGAACTGATGAAATCGGTCGAACAAACGGTCGCTGAATATGCCTGAAAAGTTGCGAAATTCAGGGTCTTCCAGCCCTACGTTGTAGTACCGCATGCCTTTCAACGCTTCAAGCTCGCACGGCCTAAGGTGCTGGCAATCCTGTAAGAGAAAAGATGCAATTTTCTCTTCTTCACTCGATGGCAGGCTTCTTGTCGAGAACGAAGCGAGGGCCATTAGCTTTCCGGCGTCAGAAAGTCGGGAGAATTCCGCTGTGTTTTTATCGAATGTCGGATCAGCTAATGCGTAGAGCATGGCGTAGCGATGGCCAGGCTCCGGCATCACCTCGCCAATCTTCGTCACGTTTAGTTCTGTATCGATCTCGTAAAACGCCCCGATAACGCCCTCCCAAAGCAGCGCGTAGCAGGGGGTGCCCATCGGTAGATTGGACATTCCAAACGCGCACAGAAGATGCGAGCGTTCATGGGACGATGAGAAGAAGTCGACAGTCTTTCCCAGAAAACGCTTCTTGCTCACAAGCACCTGACTGTAATCGCTTCCGCGGTAGCCGGCGCCCTCTTCCGACCAGCGCGGAGAGTCGCCGGGCCACCAGCCTCCTTTGCATAGCACGTCGGGAACGGCATTCAGCTCGGCAAGTGCATCGAATGCATCGGGAACAGCTAGCGATGAATGCCGGTACTTCGACCCCTTCTCGGCCTCCATTGAGAACAGCAAGCGGCCATCTTCGACATACGCAAATGCGCCATCGTGGCCAGGGTTGTAGGAGAGTATTTTCATGGGGCAACTCCGGTGACAACTGGCCGGTCCGGCGCTGTGAGAAGTCGATCCTCTTGCCAAAGCAACGACGGGGCGTGCGCCATTGCGCGAATCGACTGAACTTGGACGATAGACGGAAGCCGTCGTGGGTTAAGCCGCCCGGCAAGCTGAGTGGAACGAGAAGGCCAAGTGTTGAAGTGCAGTTTCATCGGCAAATGTGGAATCGGGGTTGGATCCCAGAGCACACGCCGATGAACTAGTCGATCATCAACCCACCATCGGATCTCCCACGGGGTCCACTCGATGGCATACCGATGCAGCCCCTTCGAAGCGTCGAAGCCCAATTCGATGTGGCTTGGAGCACCTCGGTAGCCGTAGTCGAACGGAGCGCCTTCTCCGCCGGGGTTGTAGAACACATTGACAATGAGGCGATCCGGCATATTGCCGGCAATTTCAATATCGATTTCTTGATGCGGGGAGTTTCGATGAAGAAAGAAGCCTGTGACTACCCCTGGCACGCTTGACGCCCGGAAAGTTGATTCGAACCTCCCGAACAGGTGATCAGCATGACTGGTCAGGGCGCCTGCGCTGTACTGTCGAACACCTAACATTTCTCGTCGTATCTGGATCATTGCGCCCCCAACACCGTCGAACTCGACGTTCAGCGGACGGAACAAGGCCAAGTTGCTCGTGAACGTGTCCGTACGTGCAGTCCAGCGAAGCGGGTCCAGTCCCGCCGAGCAATCGACCTCGATCCAATGGCCGTCGCTCTCCGGCGCTGGCGGTTCAACCCGAATACCTAGCCAACGGCTACGACCCGACTCAACAACCCACGGGGAGCGGTCCCGTTCAGGCATCGGGCGCCCTTTGGCGCTGACAGGTTGCGGGCATGCTTCGACAGTGTGGCGTTGCCCCAAGTCGTCTAATTTTGGGAATGAGCATGCAGGGGGGGCGCACCTGAGGTACTCGCAGAGAATCCGCCAAGCGTTGACGTTCTCAGGATCAAATACGATGACGTCCGCGACTTCGAAGCCGGTCGAAATACTGCGAACGGCTTGGCTAGCGGCGTGACTTGAGGAGGCCGTCACGATGAATTTTGCCTGGGGATAGCTGCATCGAATCTCGCCGATTATCGGTTCGAGGCACCCCACGTTAACGTACGCATCGAAGACCCGATCAACGCTGCCTTCGCGAAGCAGCTTCAACTCCTCGAACGGCAGGTCCTCCAGATCGCTGCAGCATCGGTACCCGAGCATGGACAATGCCATCGCAAGAGACGTTAGGCCCGAATTAGCTACGCCGAATGCAAAAACGGGCCGCTGACTCGGACGAGCGTGGAACAAAGCCGCGCCCTCACTGTTGATCGCACCGATTGTAGAGAGGGCGGGAAGAATCGAGTAAGAGTTTGCCGAGAAGGCGTCTCTTCTTTGGGGGGCAATCGAACGTTTCGTTGCGATTACATTCAGTACGCTGAACTGTTGATTGATCCAAAGATCGACTGGTCCACGACAGGGCAATAAACGAAGAAGCTTCTCTGCGCCCCTTCGGGAAATAATGTATCCGGACAGGTGCCACAGGCCCCGCACTGGCTTGAACGCATGGGTCGATACAAAAGCTTTCGGAGCGCCGTGCGTCGCCTCCGCGTAAGAAATATAAAGTAGGTCAAATCCCTCGTGATTTCCTTCTGCGGTCGCGACATCCTTCCAGACTTGGTCCAGATGATGTGCAAAACGCGGGTGAAACCACACGTCGTCTTCTAAGACGAGAACATGTTCTTGCGCCCCTTGCGCAATGCGCCTCCAAACCTCAATATGAGATCTAGCAACAGCTACCTCAGCTCTGCTCATTCGAATCGGCGCGTCAAGCTCAAATCGCGTTGGAAGTGTCTGCGGTTGAGGCTCGACAAAAAGCTGGTCTGCCAGCGTGTAATAAGGATCCACGTCCGCGTCTTTCGGGGGCTCCTGCACAAACGCCCTCGCATCCACGGCAGCGTACCGTTCCGTGAGCCTTAGAAGATCATTGCCGAATGGATCTCGTATGCGTTTAAGCTCTTGCTTTACGCGGGACCACCGATCTGGCTCACGGTCGAGGTTGATCACGTATATTTTTTCAATCGTCTGAACCTTCGCATCCCGTCGAATCCCGAACGCGTTGGAGGTCTGCATTGGAAGGATTCTGCGCAGGGCGTGGCCCAAGCGAGAAGCTAGCCGAATAGCCGCCAAGCGTGTACGTACTGGATTCATTGCACGTCCGAAGTCGGGGGTGCCATGTATTCTTGCTGATTGGACAGCCTCCAGTTTCTTGAGTCATTGCGGTAGCTAAGCGGCCACTGACTAGTGGATATCAGCTCCCAATCGTGTACAACCATCATCGCGTCAGGCGCGCATCCCTCGCTAATTACCTCGAACACTGATCGGGTGAGATTTCCCGGCCCCGTCGTAGCCTGGACCTCGGGCAAGCTGTTCGCGCAGCCCATTTCTAGAGACACCGTGGCGTTAAGAAGCGCTCGTTCAATGATGGGATGACGACGTGATGCGATCAGAGGCGTCGTATTGAAGTAGAAAATCCACCCAGGTTGATTGGCTCCCGGTTCAGTAAATATCGACGGCGCCACCATTTGAGACGTTGCCACGTCATAGCAAAACGGCTGGAGTTTCACTCGTCCATCCATGAACAGTTCGTCAATCGGCGCTCCGTGGTAAACATCATCAGCATCGATGTAGAACCCCCCTTCCACAAAGACGTATGAGTAACGAAAGTAGTCTGACATCATTGAAGGGTGATAGCACTTGTTGAAGGCGTCTTCATAGCGAGTTCCTAAGCGATTGCGGATGAAGGCGCTCGCAGAGGTTTTGTCGAACACCTCCAACGTAAATCCGATTCGTTTGAGTTGTTTCCAAGAATCCATGCAGGTTCTTACGTCGTCAGGTAATCTCTGTAGGTCGTCCCAAAACTGCACAATCCGTTTTGGAGTGGGACCAGCCCACATCGCCGAACAGAGCGATGAGCATTCATGACGCTGCACCATTTCGCGGACGAAATCTGAGCGCGCACGTTCCGCGGGTCCCAATGGATCGGTCTCTACAGCTTGGTTCACTCGTTCTTCGTTCAAGTGCGTATTCCATTCTTTGACGTGGCCGGTCAAATGTCCACGCGGTCAATCGACGAGGCGACGAGAACTGCGCCCCCCCTTGTCGGTATTGAGACGGCGCGAAGCCATTCTGGCTGACAATGGCTTTCGCATCATTTTGCGACGTTTACCGTCCCATCAATAGTATGCGCCGGCGCGCCAGCACGATCAGGCTCTGACAGACGCATCGAAGCTCCCCATTTCGCTTCCGCATTCGCTGCACGAGTTTCGTATGATCACAAATCGGAACGCAATGCCCGCAATCGATCATAGCGGCCCATCCCGCGACCACCATTCCTCCCTATTCTCTGGCAGACTCACCCCGCACCCGCCGCCGGCCCTGCCGGCGCTCAGATCGTTCACGCCACAGGGAAGCGGCGGGGCGGTGCCGTTGGGCTTGCAGGCACGCGGGGCGTGCCGGCCTCGGCATCCCACATGGAATGCAAAGGAGAATGCAGTGAGCCAGGATCTGATCGACCTCACCCTGTCCGAGGCCCAGTTGTCGGCGGTGGACAATGCCCTGTTGGAGCTGGAAACCCAGCTGTCGGGCCTGATCGCAATGAGCGTGCAGCAGCGGCGCAAGCTGATGCGGATGGGCGACAAGTCCGAATCGTTCTGCCGGCAGACGCTGAGCGTGCTGGGGCAGAACCCGCAGGTGGTGCCACCGAGCCTGAAGCTGGCCGCCGCGCAGTCGGACCTCGCCACCCTCGACGCCCTGCGCCCGCGCCTGCAGCGGCTGCAGCGCCTGGCCGAACGCGCGGTGGACAGCGAGACCGCGCTGGGCAGCGACATCATGCGCTGCGCGCTGGATGGCTATGCCCTGCTGAAGGTGGCCGGCCGCAACCAGGGACTGGAAGGGCTGCGCAAGGAGATCGGGACGCGGTTCGCCAAGGGGCCGCGGGCATCTGAGGGGGCGGAGGACGCGGCCTGAGGGCTGGCAGTCGCCAGGGAGTCACGGGGCCGCGCTTGCGCGGCCCTTTTCGTTGGGGACGCGGGGCTTTGGGCGGCAACGGTGAGGGGTCGAGGGATTCCGGTGGGCTGGCCGAGTGCGACGGAGCGGCTTCGAGGGGCTGCCGAGAGCCTTTCGGCTCCTTCGATGAGGGGCCGGCGCTGGGCGCCGGGCGGCCGGCCATCAGGCGAGACCTCGCGGGAGTCAACGCTGACGCTTTTTTCGTCATCCATGCGCCTGCCGGCCTCGACGTTGGGGCTTTTCGGTGCACGGTCCAGGATCGACGGGTTGCGGGTGACCTACGCCGGGCATCGCTGGCATTTGAAGCGGCAGCTAAGGCGTGGTGCGCCACGGTCGCGCGGGGTCTGCCGCCGGCCAATGGGGAGCGCATGCATTCGCGTCGACCACCTGCCCTCACCCCTGCCCGAGCGTGGCCGGATGAAACGATGTCTCCCGGGCTCCCCGCCCCGGGAAGGACCCTGTCGTAAGCTACCCAGCCTGACAGCACGAAGGTTGGAACGATGGCGGAGCCGGTACCTGCTTCTTCGACGGAAAATGTGGATTTTGTCGACGTCGCCATCCTTGGCGGCGGCCTTGCCGGACTCACGCTTGCCCTGCAGCTGCGCCAGCGCGACCCCTCGCTGGCGGTCACGGTACTCGAACGCCGCGCCCACCCCGTGCGCGAAGCCGCCCACAAGGTCGGCGAGTCGACGGTCGAGATCGGCGCGCATTACTTCGCCGATGTGCTCGGCCTGCGCGAGCATCTGGAGACGGAGCAGGTCCGCAAGTACGGGCTTCGCTACTTCTTCACCGATCGCGAATACGACGTGCAGGACTGCAGCGAGATGGGCGTCAGCAGGCTGCTGCCCACGCCGTCGTGGCAGCTCGATCGCGGCCGCTTCGAGAACTTCCTGGGCGATCGCGCGCGGGAGATGGGCGTGGATTTCCGGGACCAGGCGGTGGTGCGCACGCTGGAGTTGTCGGAAACCGATGCGCCGCATACCGTCGCCTTCGATCACGCCGGCGAACGCCGGGTGCTGAAGGCACGCTGGGTGGTCGACGCATCCGGCCGCGCCGGCCTGATCAAGCGCAAGCTCGGCCTGGCGATGGCCAATGACCACGATTGCAATGCCGTGTGGTGGCGCATCGATGGGCAGTCGGATCTCGACCAGTGGTCCGACGATCCGCGGTGGCGCGACCGCTTCACGCCCGCGCGCCGGGTGAACTCGACCAACCACATGTGCGGGCCGGGCTACTGGTTCTGGCTTATTCCGCTGGCATCGGGTTCGCATTCGCTTGGCATCGTCTGCGACGCGAAGATGCATCCACTCGAGACCATGAACACCTTCGACAAGGCCATGGACTGGCTGCGCACGCACCAGCCGCGCGTCCACGAAGCGCTCGACAGACCGGACTACACGCTCCAGGACTTCCTGTTCCTGCGCCACTTCTCGCACGGTTGCAGGCAGGTGTATTCCAGGCACCGCTGGGCCCTGACGGGCGAGGCGGGGCTGTTCCTCGATCCGTTCTACTCGCCGGGCAGCGACTTCATCGCGATCAGCAACACCTACGTCTGCGAACTGATCGGCAAGGACCGCGCGGGCGACGCCATCGCGCCTTATGCCGAGATCTACCAGCAGCTGTATTTCTCGTTCTACGAGAACACGCTGACGCTCTACCAGGACCAGTACCCGATCTTCGGCCACCCGCAGGTCATGCCGATCAAGGTGCTGTGGGATTACGTGTATTACTGGTCGCTGCTGGCGCCGCTGTTCTTCAGCCGCCGCCAGGCCGACCTGTCGATCCTCGCCAGGCTCAAGCCCGCATTCGCCGAAGGCCGTGCCCTGAACCTGGCGATGCAGGCGCTGCTGCGCGAATGGGGCACGCGCGATGCGACGCCGGACCTGCGACTGGCGCGTGGCTTTGATCAGTACCAGGTCGAGTGGTGCCGCGAAATGAACGGCGGGCTCACCGACGAGCTCGACGACGCCGCCTACCTCGCACGCACCCAGCGCTCGATGGCGGCGATGCGCCAGCTCGCGTCCGAGGTGCTGGCCCTCGCGCGCGCTGCGATTCCGGAGATCGGCGACCACGGCCTCGACACGCTGCTGGCGAAGCACGACAGCCGTGCGCATGCGCCGATGTTGCCGGTGGACTGGTTCGCGTCGGTGGCCGAAGCCGCCTGAGCCGTCGACCAGCGTCGGAACCCGGCTGATCCTCGAAGCCGCTGCGGCGTAAACGGCGCGCCCTCACCGGCGGGCAGGCCGCGCTTGCTCAATCGCTGCGCTGCGCAGTCGCGTGGCCTTGCGCGAACTCCGGGAAGGTCTCCGCGAACGGAACGCGTCCGGCCGGGCGACCGGGGCCTGCTAGCGCAGCAGTTCCTGCGGCAGCAGCACGAACGCGATGAGCACCAGCGCCAGGCACACCCAGCGCCATGCGCCCATGCCGCGCCAGGCGGCCTTCCATGCGTCGCGCGGCGCGGTCATGCGGCGGCCCCGGACTTTCCGGACCGTCGCGCCGCGGCGCGAAGCACGTCGGCCACGCGCAGGCCGTAGAGGTAGGCGCCGGTCAGGCTGAGCGTGGTGAGCAGCAGCCCGAACACGAACCAGATCACCTGCGTGAGCAGGCCGCCGAAGGTGCCGAAATGCAGGGGATCGGCCATTTCGGAGATGCGGTGGTGCCCGTCCAGGTCACCGGCGGTGCGGCGGCCGGTGATGGCGTGGCCGCCCGGGTCGAAGCCCAGCGCGTTGGCGCGGTCGCGCACCAGCCATGCCTCGGCCTGGCCCTCGATCACCAGGCCGCGCGTGGACAGCGCGAGCCTGCGCACCTCCAGGCCCGGCCATTCGCTGCGCGCCTGCGCGATGGCGCGGTCGATGGCCGCGGGGGTGATCGGCGTTGGCACCTTGGCGTCCGCGTCGGCCGTCTGTTCCGGCAGCACGTCCGGCTGGCCGCCGGCGCCGCCGCCGAGCGATTCCACCAGGTACCAGCCGCCGGTGACGGCGATCAGGGCGATGAACCACAGGCTCCACACGCCGGCCAGCCGGTGCACGTCGCCCCAGAAGCGGCGCTGGCGTTCCGGACGCGGCATCGACAGGAAGCCGCGCCACCATTTCTTGTAGATCACCAGGCTGGTCACCAGCGTCACCAGCAGGGCGATGGAAAGCGCGGACACGATCGGCACGCCGAACTTCACCGGCATCATCAGGTGGCGATGGGTGTTGCGCAGGAAGCGCTGGGCGTTGAACCAGTGGGTGTCGCCGGTCACCGTGCCGCGATACGGATCCACCCAGACGAAGCGCAGCCGGCCTTCGCCGGTCTTCATGCTGGCCATCGCCGCCGAGCGCGGACCCTTGGGTGCGGACAGGCCGTTGAGGGTCCAGTCGGGATGGGCGCGCTGCACCGCACCGACCATCGTGCCCCAGCTGGCGTGCTGCGGCCCGGGCGAGACGCGCATCTGCGGATGCAGCGCCCAGTCGATCTCGTGCGAGAACACCGCCAGGGTGCCGGTGAGGCAGACGAAGGCCATCAGCACGCACAGCTTCAGCCCGACCCAGCTGTGCAGGTCGAACCACACGCGCCGCCTGCCCTTCGCGGGCATGGCGGCGACGGCTGCGGATGGCGGGGCCGGTGGCATGCGCTGGCTCGTTCGGCCCGTGGGTCAGAAGCGGTAGCGCGCCTGCAGGTACAGCCGCCGCGGCTCGCCGGGGAAATGCCCGGTGCGTTCGATGAAGCCGCTGGCCGCGTAGACCTTGTCGAACAGGTTCTTGATGTTGGCCTGGAAGGTCCAGTCGCGCCATTGCGTCTGCCAGCTGGCGTCGAAGATGGTGTAGGCCTTGACCGCCTGGCCCTCGAGCGAGACGCGCTCGCCGACATGGTCCACGCCGAACGCGATCGACGAGGCGATGGCCGGCAGGTCGTAGCGGGTCCAGAGGCCGAGCTTGTGCCGCGGCGCGTTGGCGAAGCGGTCGCTGTCGCCGGTGGTGTTGCCGGCGGCGGCCGGGTCGCCCTCGAGCACGCGCGCGTCGTTGTAGCCGTAGGCCAGGTTGAGCACCCAGCGCTCGGTAAGATCGGCCAGCAGGTCGAGCTCGAAGCCGTCGCTGCGCACCAGGCCGAGCGCGGCCAGGTCGTCGACGCCGTCGTTGCCGGCGTCCTCGCCGGTGCCCTGCACCACGTTGCTGCGCTCGATCCGGTAGACCGCGGCGTTGAGCGTGATGCGCCCGCCGGCGAGGCTCGACTTGGCGCCCATTTCCCACTGGCGGCTGCGCTCGGGATCGAACGGCCCGCCGGCCAGCGGGTTCTGGCTTCCGGCCGACTGCGGCGAGTAGCCTGTCGCCATGCTGGCGTAGAGGTTGACCGCGTCGGTCGCCTCGAACGTGGTGCCCACGCGCCAGGTCAGGTCGTTGCCGTCGATGGCCGTGTCGGCCACGCGATTGGTGTCTTCGAAACGGTCCCAGCGCAGGCCGGCGAGCACGTGCCAGCGGCCCAGGTCCATCTGGTCCTGCAGGTACAGACCGTCCTGGCGGCTGCGGGTGCGGGTGGCGGGGCGGAACGGCAGCGTGTCGAGGCCGTAATCGGCACCGCCGCTCAGGCCGTACACCGGGTCGAACAGGTCCAGCCCCGGCACCGGGCCACCGCGTTCCACGCCCGTGGCGGTGCGGCCGATGAAGTAGGCGTCGAGTTGCGAGATCTCGCCGCCGAACAGCAGGGTGTGGGCGATGCTGCCGGTGGTGATGTCCAGGGCTGCGTGCCCGGCAGTCGCCAGCCCTTCAACGTCGCGCGCCTGGTCGCGGAACTCGCGCCACACCGTGCGCCCGTCGGCGGCGATGCCGCGCGACTCGTGGTACTGCTGGCGCTCGGCGTTCTCGAACCAGCGTACGGCGAGGCTGACATCCAGGGCATCGGTCGGTGCCGCGGTGTAGCGGGCCAGGCCGATGCGGGCGTCGAGTTCGAGGTAGTCGGTGGGTTCGTTGGTGTTCCACTCGCGGTCGGTCAGGAAGACGCCGTCGTCGCTGGCCGGCACGCCGCGCAGCCTGTTCGCGTCCAGCTCCTGTTGCAGGTCGGTGTACTGGAGCAGCAGCTCGCCGGTGTCGCCGACATCGAATGCGAAGCCGACGTCGCCGATCAGGCTGTCCTGCGAGGTGTTGTTGCGGAACCCCTCCTCGTGGTCGACGTGCACGCCGACGCGGTAGCGCACTCGTCCCGCTGCATCCAGCGGACCGGAGGCCTCGATCGAGGCCGCGCCGTAGTCGAAGTTGCCGGCCTGCAGGCGCAACTCGCGCTCGGGCAGCGCGGTCGGCTTCTTGGTGGCGTAGTTGATGACGCCGCCGGGATCGCCCGAGCCGTACGCCGCGCCGGCCGGCCCCTTGAGCACCTCGACGCGCTCGATGTTGAACAGCTGCGGCACCGAGAAGCCCGCATAGGGGTCGCCGCGCAGGCCGTCGTACAGCACGTTTTCCTGGCGGAAGCCGCGCAGGACCACGCCGGCGTAGCTGAAGAAGCTGATGCCGCTGATGTTGCGGTAGAGGTCGGTCACCTGGTGCGCGCCCTGGTCGTCGATCAGGTCGCGGTTGATCACCTGCACCGACTGCGGCACCAGTTCCAGCGGGGTATCGGTGCGGGTCGCCAGGCTGGTGTCCTCGGCCTTGTAGAGGCGCTGCGCACGACCGACGACGCGCACGGCATCCAGCTCGGTGGCGTCGCCGTCGGCGGAGGAAACCGCCGTCGCCGAGGTGGCGCCGGGCGCGTCCGGCTGCTGGGCGGCCGCCGCGAACGGCGCCAAGGCCAGGATCGACGCGATCGAAAGGGTGAGGTGCGAACGACGGGTCATCTTTGCGCCAGTAGCCGTGAAGAATGCGGATGTTAATGATAATGATTCCTAGCATCAAGACAAACGCATGCTCCACTTGGCCCCCGGACCCAGTGCGCATCGGTGAACCGGAGCCCCGGTGAGGAGCCAAGCGGATCTCGAGGGCGACTGCCGCGCGTCGCTGCGGTCAGACGCTGTCCGCCATGGCGTAGGGCCCGGCGAGCGCGAAGCTGTTCGGGCCGCGCCGGACAATGACCTCAGGCACTGCGTGCTGGACGACTCGGCGGTGTGCAGGTCGCAAGCCGTCATGCACCCCGGCTGCGGTCCCTCGAGCCCTCGGCTGGCGGGAGCAAGCGTGCCCTGGCGCGTGTCCGGCCAGGCGCGACGAGCAAGGAACTAGCTGTCGTCGGCCGGGGGCTCGCGACGCTCCGCCCGCGCCCGCCGCAGCGCATCGAGCTTTTCCTTGAGCTTGAGCTCCATCCCGCGCGCCACCGGCTGGTAGTAGACGCGCTCGCCCATGGCGTCGGGGAAGCCGGTCTGGTCCAGGGCCACGCCGCCTTCGCTGTCGTGGTCGTACTGGTAGCCCTTCGAATAGCCGAGTTCCTTCATCAGCTTCGTTGGCGCATTGCGCAGGTGCATCGGCACGTCCTGGGTGCCGTATTCGCCCACGTCGCGCTTCGCGGCGCCGAAGGCGCGGTAGGCGGCGTTCGATTTGGCGGTGCTGGCCAGGTAGATCACCAGTTGCGCCAGGGCGAGGTCGCCCTCCGGGCTGCCGAGGCGCTCGTAGGTGTCCCAGGCGTCGATCGACATCTGCAGTGCGCGCGGGTCGGCCAGGCCGATGTCCTCCACCGCCATGCGCGTCATCCGGCGCGCGAGGTAGATTGGGTCGCAGCCGCCGTCGAGCATGCGCGCGAACCAGTAGAGCGCGGCGTCGGGGTTGGAGCTGCGCACCGACTTGTGCAGTGCCGAGATCTGGTCGTAGAACTGTTCGCCGCCCTTGTCGAAGCGGCGGGTGCGGTCGGCCAGCACCTGTTCGAGCACCGCATCGGTGACGGTGCCGCCCTCGCCCGCCAGTTCGGCGGCGATCTCCAGCAGGGTCAGGCCGCGGCGCACGTCGCCGTCGGCGGCGACCGCGATCAGGTGCAGCTGGGCCTGCTCGATCCGCAGGCCGCGGCCGCCGAGGCCACGTTCGCCGTCATCGAGCGCCTGTTGCAGCGCGAGTTCGATGTCGTCGGCCGACACCGCTTCCATCACGTGCACGCGACAGCGCGAGAGCAATGCGGAGTTGAGTTCGAACGAGGGGTTCTCGGTGGTGGCGCCGACGAAGACGATCGTGCCGCGCTCGATATGCGGCAGGAAAGCATCCTGCTGCGCCTTGTTGAAGCGGTGCACCTCGTCGACGAACAGCACGGTGCGGCGCCCTTCGGCGAAGCGGTGGGCGGCTTCGGCCAGCACCTGGCGCACTTCGGGCAGGCCGGACAGCACCGCCGAGACCGAGCGGAACTCGGCATCCGCGTAGCGCGCCAGCAGCAGCGCCAGCGTGGTCTTGCCGCAGCCCGGCGGGCCCCACAGCACCATCGAATGCACGCTGCCGGCCTCGATCGCCTGTCGCAGCGCGGAGTCCGGCGACACCAGCCGCCGCTGCCCCACCATCTCCTCGAGCGTGCGCGGGCGCATGCGCTCGGCCAGCGGGCGCAGTGCGGTGCGGTCGACCGTCAGCAGGTCGCCGCGGTCGTCGGGCGGGGTGGCTTTGGTGCGTGGCACGGGGAAAGCAGCAGGCGGAACCGGGAACGCACGATAGCAAGACGCGTTTGCAGGGCGTGCGAATGCGCGCCTGGCGTTGCCGTTCCCCGGCTGCGTGGGATCGCCGTCACGATGCGTGCGACCGGTGGTCCGCAACCGTGACGCCGGCGCCCCCGTGCAGTAAGGTCGCTGCGCACGGAACCGGGGGGGAACCGCGGCCGGGAGGGCGTCGCGCATGCGCGGGCTCCCGGCGCCATGCACGTGGTGGACCCGCGCGACGCCGCAGCCCCTCGTGCGCACCTGCTGGAGGATATCGGATGTCCCTGCACGCCCTGCCCGCGCGCCTGCCCCGCCCGCTGGCCGCCGTCGTCGCCACCGGCCTCGCGCTGTTCCTCGCACTGGCCCCGGCCACCGGCCTGGCGGCCGACCCGGTGACGGTGGCCGATTTCCGGCTGCCCGCCCAGGACGACGCCGGCTGGACCCGGCTCTCGCCAGCCGCCGACAGCCGCCTGGTCTATGTCGATTCGCAGCAGGGCGACGATGCCACCGGCGCGATCTACCTGCCCGCCGACCCCGAGATCGGGGCCGACCCGCAATCGCCGCGCGGCGCGGTGCGCGCGTTCCGCACCCTGGCGGCCGCGCATGCCGGCCTGCGCGAGGACCAGCCGGACTGGCTGCTGCTGCGTTCGGGGCGGGTGTGGAACGAGTCGCTGCAGGTACGCCGCGGTCGATCGCCAGGCGCACGCGCCGTGGTGGCCGCGTGGGGCACCGGCGCCCGACCCGAGCTGCGCACCGGCGCCGACAAGGGGATCGGCAACGTCTCGCTGGTGAACGTGGCGATCGTGGGCATCCGCTTCTGGGCCCATACCCGCGACAGCGACGGCCCGCACTTCACCGGTTTCGAAGGCTCCAGCGGCATCAGCGTGTACACCCGGCCGGAGGGCGACGCGCGCCAGGTGCGCGACGTGCTGATCGAGGACTGCGTGTTCCGCGCCTATGCCAACAACGTGCTGACCGGCGGACGCTCGCAGAACAACGCGCCGATCACCCGCTTCGTGATCCGGCGCAGCATCGTTTCCGGCAACTACGCCACCACCGGCCATTCGCAGGGCCTGTACCACGCGGGCGGCGGCCAGCCGGTGCAGCCCTCGATCCTGCTGCAGGAGAACCTGTTCGACCACAACGGCTGGCGCATCCAGTCGCGCGAGGGCAACAACGCCCAGGCCGAGGGCCAGGCGACGATGTTCAACCACAACACCTACTTCACCGCGCCCAACGGGGTAGTGTTCCAGCGCAACCTGTTCCTGCGCGCTTCCTCGATCGGCAGCAAGTGGACGGGTGCGACCGACTCGCCCGCGCGCGCGGTGGTGATGGACGACAACCTGTATGCCGAGGGCGAGATCGGGATCAGCATCGGCGGCAATTCCGCGGGACCGGCCCGGTTCCAGGACGTGGTGATCCGCCACAACGTGATGACCGATCTCGGCAGGAGCCGCCCGACCAATCGTTCGCTGTCCTGGGGCATCGAAGCGCTGGACTGGCTGGGCGGCGAGATCGACCGCAACCTGGTGATCCACCAGCGCTCCGGCATCACCAATACCTGGGCGCTGAAAACCGGTGGCGAGCGGATCGAGGACGTGGTGATCGGCGGCAACGTGTTCGCCAACCTGGCGGCGGGCAACGGCAGTCCGACCTTGCAGTTGTCGGCCGCCGCCAACGCCGTGTTCCGCGACAATACGGTCCAGGCGCCGGGTGGCAACGCCGCCATCCGCCTCGAGGGTAGCGGCGTGTCCTTCGCCGGCGCCAACCGTTATGCGACCGCGGCGACACGTCCGTTCGTGCTCGATGGCTCCACCCTGGACCTGTCGCAATGGCGGTCGTCGACCGGAGACAGCGGTGCCACCACGGCCGCGCCCGCCTTTCCCGATGCTGGGCGCGACCTCGAGGGCTACGCGGCGCACCTGGGCATCGGCAACGGCTTCGACGGCCTGCTCGATGCACTGTACCGGCAGTCAAAGGCCAGCTGGGATCCGCGCCTGGGCGCAGGCGCGATCAACGACTGGCTCCGCGCCGGCTTCGGCATGACGCCGCCGGGTGCGCGCGTACGTCGTAACGGGAGCGCACCGCTCGCGCCACCGGCCGCGTCACCGGGCGTGGTACCGGTGGCCGTGCGGCGTGGCGCCGGGCCGCTTGCCCAGGCAGCCGCCATGGCGCCTGCCGCAACCGCGCCTGCAGTGCAGCCGCAGGCACCGGTGCCCGGGTGGCGCGCAAGCCGACCGGTCGCTGCGACGGGGGCCGCGCGCGGCTTCGACCTGCGCCGCATCCTGTCGCGCATTCTTCCGGCGTGGCGCGGCGCCGAGTCCGCAGACCCGCGGGACGCGCGCTCGGAGCAGGAACGGTAGGCGGACTTTCCCCGGGGACCCCGCCGCCATCGGCACGGATGCCCGGATGGGCATCCCACGGAACGTCGGCGCATGCCGGCGAAGCGGAGCTTCCTGCGCGTCGGCGGTCCATCGCCTGCCGCCCGGGCTCTCCGCGGCCCTATCGCGCGGTCGCCACGCCCAGTTCGTAGTTCACCCGCTGCCAGGCGTTCGCGACCTGGTCGTACAGGGCCTCGATCCGCACCGGCGTGTTGCCGTTGCGGCCGAAGTCGGCGATGCCCGCGGCATTGATCCGCAGCAGCCGGCGGCCGCCCTCGACGGTGGTGATGTCGTCGAGCTGCAGGCGCGCCTCGGTGTCGCCGAACTGGCGGTCGAGTTCCACCGCGACGCGCTCCTCGAGCTGGCGCACCAGCACCGAATCGTTCGGCACTTCGCGTTCGCCGGCGGAGACGCCGCCGATCATGATCCGCGGGTAGCCGGCGCTGGCGAAGGTGGTGTCGTAGAGCGTGCTGTAGCGGAAGCCGATCCACTCGGCGTCGTCGCCCAGGCGCATGCGCCCCTGCCCGCTCACGGTGCGGTCGCGCACGCTGGCGATGACGACGTCGAACGATTCAATGGCCACCGCGATCGAGGGGGTGTTCATCTGTTCGACCAGCGCTGCGACCACCACCGCGGCGACGGCATTGTCGAGGGCTTCGTCGCCACTGGTCGCCAGGCGCTGGGGCGCGGGCACGGTGGGCTGCACGGCGGGCGGCGTGGCGACGGGGGCGGATTGCGCCAGCACCGGCACCGTCGCCAGGCACGCCGCCAGCAGCAGCACCCGGATGGTGCGCCTGCGTCGTGTCATCGGTTGCGGTTGCCCATGCATGCGGTGGTCCTGTTGTCGTCGCCGAGGCGCCGGACGGGTCAGCCTTCGCCGACCACGTCCACGCCCGCGGGCGGCGTGAAGGTGAAGGTGTCGCGGGTGAACGACGGGTTGCGCTTCCAGCCGCTGAAGCGGATCTCGGTGCGCTGGCCCAACGCGTCCACGATTTCCATCCGCGCCAGGCCCTCGCCCGACAGGCCGAGCCTGGCCGACTGGAACGCGGGCTCGTCGCCACCCTGCTTCGGCTTGAGCAGCAGCCATTGCAGACCGTCGGCTTCGCCGGCGTCCTCGACCAGGAAGTCGCGGTCGAGGCGGGCCGGGTCGATCAGCGCGGCGAGCGGGCTGTCCTGTTCGGCGCCGCCCTGCGGACGGCGGCTGACCTGGTCGAGGTCGGGATCGTGCACCCAGACGGTCTTGCCGTCGGCCACGATCAGCTGCGGATAGGGCTTTTCGTATTCCCAGCGGAACAGGCGCGGCGCGGCCAGCGCCACGCGGCCGCTCGACGATTCGCGCACCCGGCCGTTGTCGTCGAACACCTGCTGCACGAACTGCCCGTCGAGACCCTTCAGGCCCTTGGTGAAGCCGTCGAGCCGTTCGCGCGCGCCGGCATGCGCAAGGCCGGCCAGCAGGGCGACAGAGACGAGCAACCAGCGACAACTGCGGATCATGGAAGGCTTCCTGGTGGAGGGAGGTGGCGGCCAGTCTGCGCAGAACAAGCTGAACGCGCTCGTGCCATCCCTGCCCCTGTTCAAACGCAAAGGGAGGCGCGAGGTGGACGCGGGAAGGCGGGCACCGGTTGATGGCGCGGATGTGTTCATCCGGGGTTTCGGCTGGCGGCGAGTTGCCAGCCGAGCGAAGTGGGATGCCCCCTCTCCCGCTTGGCGGGAGAGGGTTGGGGTGAGGGTCGGGGGAGCCCGCTGCTCCCCGCGCCTGCGGCGCGCCCTCATCCGCCTTCGGCACCTTCTCCCGCAAGCGGGAGAAGGAAAAGCCGGGGCACGCGGCGGGTGTTGCTCCCTCTCCCGCTTTGCGGGAGAGGGCTGGGGTGAGGGCCGGAGACGCCGCGCTGCTTCCCGCGCCTGCGGCGCGCCCTCATCCGCCTTCGGCACCTTCTCCCGTAGAACGGGAGAAGGAAAAGCAAGCGCCGCTCCGAACGCCCGGCGCGCTCTGGCGGGCCTACTTCGGCGGCGGCGGTGCCAGCACGCTGCGGTCGCCGTTGTGTTCGGGGGCGGAGACCACACCGGCGGCTTCCATCGCCTCGACCAGGCGCGCGGCGCGGTTGTAGCCGATCTTGAGGCGGCGCTGCACGCCGGAGATCGAGGCGCGGCGGGTCTCGGTGACGATCTTCACCGCCTCGTCGTAGAGCGGATCGGACTCGTCGCCCGATGCGGCACTGGCCTCGGGCAGGCCGGTCGCGCCGACGCTGCTGCCGTCGTACATGGTCTGCGACTCGTCCAGTACGCCCTCGATGTAGTCCGGGCCGCCGCTGCCCTGCTTGAGGTGCTCGACCACGCGATGCACTTCCTCGTCGGAGACGAAGGCGCCATGCACGCGCTCGGGCAGCGCGGTGCCCGGCGGCAGGTACAGCATGTCGCCGTGGCCGAGCAGGGTTTCCGCGCCCGACTGGTCGAGGATGGTGCGCGAGTCGATCTTGCTCGAGACCTGGAACGCGATGCGCGTGGGGATGTTGGCCTTGATCAGGCCGGTGATCACGTCCACCGACGGCCGCTGCGTGGCCAGGATCAGGTGGATGCCGGCGGCGCGCGCCTTCTGCGCCAGGCGAGCGATCAGTTCCTCGACCTTCTTGCCGACGATCATCATCATGTCGGCGAATTCGTCGATGAAGATCACGATGAACGGCAGCGTCTCCAGCGGCTGCGCGACCTCGTCCGATTCCGGGTTGGCGCGGAACAGCGGGTCGAGCAGCGGCTGGCCCGCGTCCTGCGCGTCGCGCACCTTCTTGTTGAAGCCGGCCAGGTTGCGCACGCCGACCGCGCTCATCAGCTTGTAGCGGCGCTCCATCTCCGCCACGCACCAGCGCAGGCCGTTGCCGGCCTCCTTCATGTCGGTGACCACCGGCGCCAGCAGGTGCGGGATGCCCTGGTAGACGCTGAGTTCGAGCATCTTCGGGTCGATCATCAGCATCCGCAGTTCCTTCGCGGAGGCCTTGTACAGCAGGCTCAGCACCATCGCGTTGACCGCCACCGACTTGCCCGAGCCGGTGGTGCCGGCGACCAGCAGGTGCGGCATGCGCGCGAGGTCGGCCACGGTCGGGCGGCCGGCGATGTCCTTGCCCAGCGCCAGCGTGAGCGGGCTGGCGGCCTTGTCGTATTCCTTCGACCGCAGCAGCTCGCTGAGGTAGATCATCTCGCGATGGGTGTTCGGCGTTTCCAGGCCGACCACCGACTTGCCGGGGATCACGTCGACCACGCGCACCGACTTCACGCTCAGGCCGCGGGCGATGTCCTTGTCGAGCGAGCTGATCTGGCTGACCTTGATGCCGGGCGCCGGCTCGATCTCGAAGCGCGTGATCACCGGACCCGGATAGGCGCCGACCACCTGCGCGTCGATGCGGAAATCCTTGAGCTTGAACTCGATCTGGCGCGACAGGGTTTCCAGCGTGTTCTCGTCGTAGCCCTTGGGCTGCGGCTTGGGATCGTCCAGCAGCGCCAGCGGCGGGATGCCGCTGCCGTCGCCGACGTGGAACAGCGGGATCTGCTGCTCGCGCTTGGCGCGGTCGCTCTTCTCGACCACGGGCGGGGGCGGCGGTTCGATCCGCACCTTCTCGCGCTTTGCGCGCAGGCCGAGGTCGACCTTGCGGACCTCCTCGCGCTCCACGCGCATTTCGCGCGCTTCCATCCGCTCGACGGCCTGCTGCCGGCCGCGGCGCAGCAGCGCGGGCAGCATCAGCACCCAGCCGCCGATGCGGTCGGCCACCGCGAGCCAGGACAGGCCGGTGGCGAGCGTCACCGACACCAGCAAGAGGGCGAGCGTGAACAGGTTGCCGCCGAGCGCGCCGAAGCCGCGGTCCAGCGAGTTGCCGACCAGCCTGCCGAGCACGCCGCCGGCGCCGGCGGGCAGGTTCTCGACCGCGCCCATGCGCAGGTACAGCAGGCCGCTGGCCGAGACCAGGAAGCCGACGATGCCCACCAGCCGCAGCGCCGGACCGAAGTCCACCCGGCCATTTCCGTCAGAATCCATGCCGAACAGCGCGATCCACGCCACCGCGCCCAGCACCAGCGGCAGCAGGTAGGCCACGAAGCCGGTCAGGTACAGAAGCACGTCGGCGATCCAGGCGCCGATCGGCCCGCCAGCGTTGTTGAGCACGGCCGTGACCCCGCCCGAGGCCGTGGACCAGCCCGGGTCGTCCGGCGAATAGGTCGCCAGGCACACCAGCAGGTACAGCAGCAGCGGCGCGATCAGGATCATCGCGATGTCGCGCAGCAGCCGCTGGCGGCGGGGATCGGGGGGCGATGCCGCCTCCCTCTCGACCGCGCGCTGGCGCTTGCCACGCTCAGGAATCGCCCGTGCCACCGTCATCCACGACCTTAGGAATTCGATCCAATGCCTTGATCTTAAGTCAAAGTTTCATCGATTGCAGGGCCGGATGCACGAGCTTGCCGGCTTCCACGTTGATCCCCCGCACCAGCGGCGCACTGCCCCGCCAGTCGCCGCCGGCCAGCCGGTCGACCCAGGGCAGGATCGCCGCGCAGATCGCCTGCGACGAGGTCTGCGGCACCGCGCCGGGCATGTTGGTCACGCAGAAGTGGATCACGCCCTCCTCCACGTAGGTCGGTTCCTTCCAGGTGGTGGGGCGCGAGGTCTCGAAGCAGCCGCCCTGGTCGATGGAGATGTCCACAAGCACGCTGCCGTCCTCCATCGCCTCCATCATGCCGCGGGTGACCACGTGCGGCGCGACCGCGCCGGTGACCAGCACCGCGCCGACCACCAGGTCGGCCGAGGCGACCTCGCGGGCGACCAGGTCGTCGTAGGGATACAGCGCGGTGACGTTGTGGCCCAGCCGCATCATCTCGTCCATGCGGTCGATGCGCTTCTCGAACACCACCACGTTGGCGCCACCGGCCGCGGCCAGCGACGCCGCCGCCCCGCCCGCCTGGCCGGCGCCGAACACCACCACCTTGCCGCGCGCGGTGGACGGCAGGCCGCCGAGCAGCTTGCCCTTGCCGCCGAGCGGCTGGTGCAGATAGTGGGTGCCGACCTGGATCGCGATCTTGCCGGCGATCACCGACATCGGCGCCAGCAGCGGCAGGTCGCCATCGTCGAGCTCGACCGTCTCGAACGCGATCCCGGTCAGGCCGATGTCGAGCAGGCGCCGGGTCAGCGCCGGTTCCGCCGCCAGGTGCAGGTAGCAGAACAGCAGGTGGTCCTCGCGCAGCAGGGCGAGGTCGCCCTCGACCGGTTCCTTGACCTTGACGATCAGCTCGCCGCGTTCGTACAGCGCGGCCGCGTCGGAGGCGATGTGCACGCCCAGCCGCGCGTACTCGGCGTCGGCGAAGCCCGACCGCACGCCCGCGTCGCGTTCGACCCACACTTCGTGCCCGCGCCGGACCAGGTCGCCGGCCGCGGCCGGCACCAGCGCGACGCGCCCTTCGAGGGTCTTGGTTTCCTTCGGTATGCCGATGCGCATGGTGGGTTTCCTGGTGGCTCAGGCGTCGCGCCGGCCGCGCATGAAAAAACCCGTGCAGCGCCTGCACGGGTTCGACCGGAACCGCCTGCCCGCCGTCGCGGGCCGTGGACACTGCGTTGCGCGCGGAACGCCTGCGCGCGCCTTGTGTTGCCGCCGTCGCGCCGCCAAGCTATGGGCTTCGATACGCCGCAACTCCATGACCCGCGAGTATACATGACCCCTTCTGCGCCCCGGCACATCCGCCTGATCATCCTCGGTTCCGGCCCGGCGGGCTGGACTGCCGCCGTCTACGCCGCGCGCGCCAACCTCAAGCCGGTGGTGATCACCGGGATGCAGATGGGCGGGCAGCTGATGACCACCACCGAGGTCGACAACTGGCCGGGCGACGCGCACGGACTGATGGGCCCCGACCTGATGGCGCGGATGCAGGCGCACGCCGAACGTTTCGAGACGGAGGTGGTGTTCGACCACATCCACACCGCCGACCTGTCGCAGCGCCCGTTCCGGCTCAAGGGCGACAGCGGCGAGTACACCGCCGACGCGATCGTGATCGCCACCGGCGCGACCGCGAAGTACCTCGGGATCCCGTCGGAGGAAGCGTTCAAGGGCCGCGGCGTGTCCGCCTGCGCCACCTGCGACGGCTTCTTCTACAAGGACCAGGACGTGGCCGTGGTCGGCGGCGGCAACACCGCGGTCGAGGAGGCGCTGTACCTGTCCAACATCGCCCGCAAGGTCTACCTGGTGCACCGCCGCGACACCCTGCGCGCAGAAAAGATCATGCAGGACAAGCTGTTCGCCAAGATCGCCGCCGGCAGGATCGAGCCGGTGTGGCACCACGTGGTGGACGAGGTGCTGGGCAACGACGCGGGCGTGACCGGCATGCGGCTGAAATCGGTGCAGGACGGCGGCACCCGCGAGATCGACGTGCACGGCTTCTTCGTCGCCATCGGCCACACCCCGAACACCGCCCTGTTCGAGGGCCAGCTGGCGATGAACAACGGCTACCTGGAGATCCGCTCCGGCCTCGGCGGCGGCGCGACCGAAACCTCGGTGCCCGGCGTGTTCGCCGCCGGCGACGTGGCCGACCAGCATTACCGGCAGGCGATCACCTCGGCCGGTTTCGGCTGCATGGCCGCGCTCGACGCGGAGCGCTTCCTCGACAAGGGCGGCTGATCCGGCGCATCGGCCCGCGCGCGTGGACAAACTCCTGCTCAAGCAGTGCCTGTACCACGGCAGCTGGCTCGCGCTTCCGTTCATCGCCTGGTTGCTGTGGCGCCTGCGACGACCGCGGCACCGCTGGCTGGCGGTCGTGCTGCTGGTGCCCAGCCTGGCATTCGCGTGGGCGCGGTTCGTGGAACCGCGCATCATCCGGGTGCACGAGACGACGCTCGAAGGCACCGGCCTGAAGGCGGACATCGCGCTGGTCAGCGACATCCACCTGGGCGTCTACAAGGACCGCGCCTTCCTCGAACGCGTGGTCGACAGGATCAATACGCTCCCGGTGCAGGCGGTCGCGATCGCCGGCGACTTCACCTACGAGCCGGCGGAACACTCCCTCGCGGCGATGTTCGCGCCGCTCGCGCGACTGCGCGTGCCGGTGTACGCCGTGCTGGGCAACCACGACCAGCAGGCGCCCGGCCCGGACATCGACCTGGCGCTGCGCGAAGCGTTGCGCGGCCATGGCGTGCGGGTGATCGAAGGCGGCATCGTCGACGCAGGCGGCTATCGCTGGGCCGGGCTGGGCGATCGCTGGGCGGGCAAGGACGATCCGGAATTCCTGCGGATTTCGCCGTCGCCCCTGCCGACGCTTGTGCTCGCCCACAACCCCGACAGTGCGACCGGCCTTGCGCGGACGGACGCGACCCTGCTCCTGGCCGGCCATACCCACGGCGGCCAGATCCGCATCCCGTGGCTGTACCGTCGCGTGATCCCGAGCGCGCACGGGTTCGACCGCGGCGAACAGGTGGTGCGTGGCGTGGATGGCGAGGTTCGCGTCTTCACCACCGCCGGGGTCGGCGAGATCGGCCTGCCGATGCGCCTGTTCAACCCACCCACGATCGACGTGCTGCACCTGCGTCCCTGACCTCCGACCATGGCCGCCGTCCGACTGCTCGACACGCTCGCCACCGTCGCGCCCCGGGACTGGGATGCGCTGCGCGGCAACGACGATCCCTTCGTGTCGCACGCCTTCCTGCACGGCCTGGAAGCCCATGGCTGCCTGCGCGAGGACTGGGGCTGGAACCCGCACCATCTCACCCTGTGGGAGGGCGACGCGCTGGTGGCCGCGGCGCCGGCGTACATCAAGACCAATTCGCACGGCGAGTTCGTGTTCGACCACGCCTGGGCGCACGCTTACGCGCGGCACGGGCTCGACTATTTCCCGAAACTGCTGTGCGCGGTGCCCTACTCGCCCGTCACCGGTCCGCGACTGCTTGCGCCCGATGCGGCGCGACGGCGCGCGCTTGCCGATGCGCTGGTGGCGGAAACCCGGCGACTGGACCTGTCGTCGGCGCACGTCAATTTCCATGGCGCGGCCGATGACGACGCCTTCGGCGAGGACTGGCTCGCGCGCATCGACCTGCAGTACCACTGGCGCAACGAGGCCGGATGGCGCACGTTCGACGACTACCTCGCGGCGATGGACCACAAGCACCGCAAGAACATCCGCCAGGAACGCGCGAAGGTGTCGCGCGCGGGCATCGCACTGCGCACCGTGCACGGTGCCGACGCCAGCGAGGCGGACCTGGCGACGATGCACCGCTTCTACCTGCAGACCTTCGCCGAGTACGGCAACTCGCCGGCGCTGACGCTGCCGTTCTTCCGGCACCTGGCCAGGGCGCTGCCGCGGCAACTGGTGATCTTCCTCGCCGAACTCGATGGCGAGGCGATCGCGGGCGCGCTGTGCCTGCGCAGCGGCGACACGCTCTACGGACGCTACTGGGGCGCGGCCGTGGTCGCGCCCGGGCTGCATTTCGAAACCTGCTACTACCAGGGCATCGACTACTGCCTGCGCGAAGGCCTGCGCGCGTTCGAGCCGGGCGCCCAGGGCGAACACAAGATCGCGCGCGGCTTCCTGCCGACCCTGGTCCGCAGCCGCCACTGGATCGCCGATCCGCGGTTCCGCGAGGCGCTGGCGCCCTGGTGCGCCGAGGAGCGGGGCGTGGTCCAGCGCAACCAGGCCTGGCTGGACCAGCGCTCACCGTTCCGGGAGCCGTAGCGACACCTCCAGGCGCAGTCCGGGACGTCCGGCGAGCGGAACACAGCCGCACTCGCTCGATTCCGGCATCACTCCGCCCTGCTCCTTTCGCGAGGCAGGCTTACGCCCGGGCCTGAAGGCGCTCCTACAATGCGGAGATGACCCTCCGCGTGCCGCGACTGGATGCAGACCCGAGCGCCCCGTTCCCGGCGGCCGACAGCGCATTGCGCCGTCCCGACGGCCTGCTCGCGCTGGGCGGCGACCTGTCGCCCGCGCGGCTGCTCAACGCCTACCGCCACGGCATCTTTCCCTGGTACTCGGAAGGCCAGCCGATCCTGTGGTGGTCGCCGGATCCGCGGCTGGTGTTCCGCACGGATGGCGTCCGCCTGTCTTCCCGGTTCCGCCGCACGCTGCGCGGCTCGCCCTGGGTGGCGCGCGCCGATACCGCGTTCGCGCAGGTGGTCGAACGCTGCGCCGCCGCGCCGCGTCGCGGGCAGGCCGGAACCTGGATCACCCCGGCCATGCAGGCAGCCTACCGGCGCATGCACCAGCTGGGGCATGCGCACAGCGTCGAGGTGTTCGATGGTCCGTCGCCCGATGCGGCGCTGGTCGGCGGCATCTACGGCGTCGCCATCGGGCGGATGTTCTTCGGCGAAAGCATGTTCAGCGATGCCTCCGGCGGCTCCAAGGCGGCGCTGGCCGCGCTCGCGCACTGGCTGCATGCGCGCGGCTGGCCGCTGGTCGACGCGCAGGTCGAGAACGCGCACCTGGTCGGCCTGGGCGCGGAGCGCATGCCGCGCGCCCGCTTCCTGGGCGAACTCGCGCCCCTGGTCGCGGCGCCGGCGGATCCCGGCCCGTGGACCGGGGCCTTCGGCATGCTTCCGGTCTCGCGCCTGTCTGAATGACCCGAGGGTCGGCCTGCCGGCTTTTTGCATCGGCCCGGGCTGCGTGGCAGAATGGTCTGCTTCATTGCGGCACAACCGTCGCACCCTCCACACCGGCAACAGGACGCATGGCGAAAGACGACGTCATCGAATTCGAAGGCACGATCTCCGAGACCCTCCCGAACACCATGTTCCGGGTGAAGCTGGAGAACGGCCACGAAATCATCGCGCACATCTCCGGACGGATGCGCAAGAACTACATCCGCATCCTGACCGGCGACAAGGTCAAGGTCGAGATGACGCCCTACGACCTGACCAAGGGTCGCATCACCTACCGCATGAAGTAGGTCGCGCGCGGGCGCGCCACGCCGCCCGACGCCCCGCCCGGCCCGGCCCGGCGCATGTGCTGATCTTCACATGCGCGACCAACGCAACGGACCTATCCTTCGGGCACCTGAGCCCGGAGATTCCCGAATGCGCGTTCCCGTAGCCGCCCGAACCCTCGCCCTGTCCATTGCCCTCGCACTCGCGGGCGGCGGCGTCCTGGCGCAGGATGCGCCTGCTCCCACGCCCGCTGCGGACAGCGCCACGTCGCAGGCGCAACGCCTCGATGCCTGGTTTGCAGAGAAATACCAGGAGCAGTTGCGCTTCAGCCCGATCACGATGACCTTCCTCGGCCGCAAGGAGCTGTACGACCAGCTCGACGACATGTCCGAGGAGGCCGAAGAACGACAGCTGGCCTGGCGCAAGGCCAGTGTCGAGGAGCTGGAGAGGAGCTTCGATTACGACACGCTCGACGACGAGGCGAAGCTGTCCTACGACCTGTGGAAGCTGCAGTACGAGGTGGCCCGCGACACCGCGCAGTTCCGCGACAACGTGTACGTGTTCAACCAGATGCAGGGCGCGCAATCGTTCCTGCCGACCTTCCTGATCAATTTCCACAAGGTCGAGGACGAGTCCGACTATCTCGCCTACCTCAAGCGCGTCGAGGCGGTGCCGCGCGCCTTCGGCCAGATGCTCGAACGCGCGAAGCGCAACGCCGAAGCCGGCTACCGCATGCCGCGTTTCGCCTACGACGGCGTGCTGACCGAGGCGCGCAAGGTCGTGAGCGGGGCGCCGTTCGGCGAGGGCGCGGATTCCGCGCTGTGGGCGGACCTGCAGACCAAGGCCGACGCGCTGGTCAAGGCCGGCAAGATCGATGCCGCGCGCGCGGACGAGCTCAAGTCGCAGGCCCGCGCCGCGCTGGTGGCGCACGTGCAGCCGCCGTACGCCGAGCTGATCGCCTGGGCCGAAGCCGATCGCAGCAACGCGGCCGAGAACCCGAGCGGCGTCGGCAGCACCCAGCCCAATGGCGCCGACTACTATCGCCATCAGTTGCGCATGCACACCACCACCGACCTCACCGCCGACCAGGTGCACCAGATCGGCCTGGATGAGGTGAAGCGCATCCACGGGGAGATGGAGGCGCTGAAGGACAGGGTCGGCTTCGACGGCGACCTGCAGGCGTTCTTCGCCCACATCTCGACCGACCCGAAGTTCAAGTTTCCCGACACCGACGAAGGCCGCCAGGCCTACATCGACGAGGCCACGGCCGCGATCGGCAACATCAAGAAGGTGCTGCCGCAGTACTTCGGCCTGCTGCCGAAGGCGGACCTGGTGGTCAAGCGGGTCGAACCGTTCCGCGAACAGCCGGGCGCGGCGCAGCACTACTTCCCCGGAACGCCGGACGGCTCGCGCCCGGGCGTGTACTACGCGCACCTGGCGGACATGAACGCCATGCCCAAGCCTGAGCTGGAGGTCATCGCCTATCACGAGGGGCTGCCGGGCCATCACATGCAGATCTCGATCGCGCAGGAGCTGACCGGGATCCCCGAGTTCCGCACCCAGGCGCGCTCGACCGCCTATTCCGAGGGCTGGGGCCTGTATTCGGAATGGCTGGCCAAGGAGATGCCGGGCACCTACCAGGACCCCTACTCCGAGTACGGCCGGCTGAGCTCCGAGCTGTGGCGCGCGGTGCGGCTGGTGGTCGACACCGGCCTGCACGCCAAGGGCTGGACCGAGCAGCAGGCGGTGGACTACTTCAAGGCCAACACCGCGATCCCGGAAGCATCGATCCGCTCCGAGGTCCAGCGCTACATCACCTGGCCGGGCCAGGCGACGGCCTACAAGATCGGCATGATCCGGATCCAGGAACTGCGCCGGAATGCGGAATCGGAACTGGGCGAGCGCTTCGACATCCGCGGCTTCCACGACGCGGTGCTCGGCGGCGGCGCGCTGCCGATGGAGCTGCTGGAACGGCGCGTGGACCAGTGGATCGAGGCGCGGAAAAAGGCCTGAGGCGTGGACGGCGCCCGGGCTTTTTCTCGGGCCCCTGTCCCGGGTGCAGTCTGAAACGCCGGAGCCGCGGCGTCGGATGGGCCGCAGCGCCCCGCCCCAGGGTCGCGCACCGCTCGGGCAGACGTCCTTGTCCGCACTCGCGGCCGCGGCACATCCCTGTACCGCTTGCGCGACCCTGGGGCGGGGCGCTGCGGCATGGCATTTAAGGCACACCTCCTTCGGCAACAAGAGCGATGCTCCTGACTTGAAGTGGCCTCAGGTGACCCTCGTCGAAAATCCAGGGAGCCGGGATCTACGCCTCGGCGGTTTGTAGTGGGAGACGCCGGAGACGCGCAAGCGAATCGGCGATGAGACTCGTTCCGGCGGCAGGGGGCCGCGACGAGCGCGCCATGGATGGCGCGCGCCCGAGTCAGGGCAGGAGCCCTGACCGAGGGAAAAGCGGCCCCCTGTCGCCGGAACGAGGCGTCAGCCCGGCGCCACGGATAGGGGTCGACGCAGCTGGATGCTGCCAAGACACGCCCGGAATCAAAATGGGCGGCCAGCGGCCGCCCTTTGCCTATCGAAAGAGACGCGTTACTCGACGGTGGCCGGCAGCAGCTTTTCCGGCTCGGCGAACGCCTCGACGACCAGTTCGTCGTCGCGCACGTCCACGGTGACGCGGCCGCCGTTGACCAGCTTGCCGAACAGCAGCTCGTCGGCCAGCGGGCGCTTGACCTTGTCCTGGATCACCCGCGCCATCGGCCGCGCGCCCATCAGCGGGTCGAAGCCGTGCGCCGCCAGCCAGTCGCGCGCCGCCGGCGTCGCCGACAGGCTAACGTCCTTTTCGTGGAGCTGCGCTTCGAGTTCGATCATGAACTTGTCCACCACGCGCAGGATGTGGTCCATGCCCAGCGCCTGGAACTGCACGATCGCATCGAGCCGGTTGCGGAACTCCGGCGTGAAGCCCTTGCGGATCACTTCCATCGCATCGGTGCTGTGGTCCTGACGGGTGAAGCCGATCGAGCGCCGCGCCGCCTGCGCCGCACCGGCGTTGGTGGTCATCACCAGGATCACGTTGCGGAAGTTCGCCTCGCGGCCGTTGGTGTCGGTGAGCACCCCGCGGTCCATGACCTGCAGCAGGATGTTGAAGATGTCCGGGTGCGCCTTCTCCACCTCGTCCAGCAGCAGCACGCAGTGCGGCGTCTTGACGATCTTCTCGGTCAGCAGGCCGCCCTGGTCGAAGCCGACGTAGCCCGGGGGCGCGCCGATCAGGCGCGACACCGAATGCGGCTCCATGTACTCGGACATGTCGAAGCGCACCAGCTCGATCCCGAGCTGCAGCGCGAGCTGCTTGGTGACCTCGGTCTTGCCCACGCCGGTGGGGCCGGCGAACAGGAAGTTGCCGATCGGCTTGTCGGGATTGGCCAGCCCCGAGCGCGCGAGCTTGATCGCCGAAGTCAGCGTCTCGATCGCGGGATCCTGGCCGAAGATCACCATCTTGAGGTTGCGCTCGAGGTGCTCGAGCACGTCCTTGTCCGAGGCGCTGACCTGCTTGGTCGGGATCCGCGCCATCTTGGCCACGATCGCCTCGACCTCCTCGACGTCGATCAGCGTCTTGCGTACATCGTCGGGCAGCAGCCGCTGGCGCGCACCGGCCTCGTCGATCACGTCGATCGCCTTGTCCGGCAGCAGACGGTCGCCGATGTGCTTGACCGACAGATCGACCGCGGCGCGCAGGGCATCGTCCTCGTAGAGCACGTCGTGGTGCTCTTCGTACTTGCCCTTCAGGCCGCGCAGGATCTCGTAGGCCTCGCCCACCGTCGGCTCGACGATGTCGATCTTCTGGAAGCGGCGCGCCAGCGCGCGGTCCTTCTCGAAGATGCCGCGGTATTCCTGGAACGTGGTCGAGCCGATGCAGCGCAGGTCGCCCGAGGCGAGCGCCGGCTTGATCAGGTTCGAGGCGTCCATGGTGCCGCCGGAGGCAGAACCGGCGCCGATGATGGTGTGGATCTCGTCGATGAACAGGATCGCGCCGGGATGCTTCTTGATCGCGCTGAGCACCGCCTTCAGGCGCTTCTCGAAATCGCCGCGGTACTTGGTGCCGGCGACCAGCGCACCGAGGTCGAGCGAATAGATCGTCGCATCGGCCAGTACTTCCGGGACTTCGCCGTCGACGATGCGCCGCGCCAGGCCTTCGGCGATCGCGGTCTTGCCCACGCCGGCCTCGCCGACGTAGAGCGGATTGTTCTTGCGCCGGCGGCATAACACCTGGATGGTGCGCTCGATCTCCTCGGCGCGCCCGACCAGCGGATCGATGCGCCCTTCGTTCGCCAGCGCATTGAGGTCGGTGGCGTAGTCGCCGAGGGCGTCGCCCTTGGCCTCGCCCTCGGCGCCCTCGCCGCGCGCGGCCGCGTCCTCGCCGGGATGGCCCGGGTCTTCGCCGCCGCTCTTGGCGATGCCGTGCGACATGTAATTGACCACGTCCAGCCGGGTGACGTCCTGCTGGTTGAGGAAATAGACCGCGTGCGAGTCCTTCTCGCCGAAGATCGCCACCAGCACGTTGGCGCCGGTGACCTCCTTCTTGCCCGAGGACTGGACGTGGTAGACCGCCCGCTGCAGCACGCGCTGGAAGCCGAGCGTGGGCTGGGTGTCGCGGCCGTCGTCGTCGGGCAGCTTCGAGACCGAAGTCAGGATCGCCTGCTCGAGGTCGCTGCGCAGGCGGTGGAAGTCCGCGCCGGTGGCCTTGAGCACGGCTTCGGCGGACGGGTTGTCGAGCAGTGCAAGCAGCAGGTGCTCGACCGTCATGTACTCGTCGCGCGCCTCGCGGGCGCGCTTGTAGCACTGGCCGATGCTGTACTCGAGATCCTTGCTGAACATGGGGAGGCAACCTCCGGGGAACTGCGACCTAGATGGGGCCGCGTTCCGGCTTTTCCATGCCCCGGCCTGGCTCCCTTTTAGGCCTTTTCCATGGTGCAGAGCAAGGGGTGCTGGTTGAGCCGGGAATATTCGTTCACCTGCGCGACCTTGGACTCCGCCACCTCGCGGCTGTAGACCCCGCACACCCCCCGCCCCCGGGTGTGGACGTGGAGCATGACCTGGGTGGCCTTCTCCAGGTCGAGGGCGAAGAACCGGACCAGGACGTCGACCACGAAGTCCATCGGGGTGTAGTCGTCGTTCAGCAGCAGGACGGAGTACAGCGGCGGCCGCGCCAGTTCCGGCTTGCCGGTTTCGACGACGGTGCCGTGTTCGTGTTCGGGGGCGTGCTTGCGGGTCATCGGCCCATTATACGAAGGGCGCATGAGCGGGGGTCCACGCCGCATGGCATGGACGATCCGGCGTCCGGCGCGAGACAATCCGCGCTCCAAGACCCTGGGGATCCCATCGATGCATCGCCGCACCCGACTGACCGCCTGCTGCCTGCTGCTGACTGCCCTGCCCCCCTTCCAGGCCTGGGCCGAGGATCCGGCGGTCGCCTCGCGGCTGGACGCGCGCGGCATCCAGTACACGGTCGACGAGGATGGCGACTACCGCGTCACCTACAACTACGCGGACGAAGGCCGGACCCAGCTCGCCTTCGTGGCCGGGCGGACCGAGAGCATCGCCGGCTTCCAGGTCCGCGAGGTGTTCGCCCCCGCGGCCTGGGTGGGCAAGGACGGGATCGACGGCGCCCGGGCGCTGGCGCTGCTGGAAGAGAGCCGGCGGCAGAAGTACGGAAGCTGGGAGATCGGCGGCGACGTGCTGTATTTCGTCATCAAGCTGCCCGACAACGTCGACGCCACGCAACTGGAAGCGGCACTGGACATCGTGGCCGAGGTCGCGGACAACAAGGAAATCGAGCTCAGCGGCGACCGGGACGAGCTGTGACCGGATACCGGCCCGGATGAGCTACCGCGAAGGCCGCTTCTGGCAGCCCGACGTCACCGTGGCCACGGTGGTAATCGACGACGGCCGGCTGCTGTGCGTGGAGGAACGCGTCCAGGGCCAACTGGTGCTGAACCAGCCTGCCGGCCACCTCGAGCCTGACGAGACATTGCTGGATGCCGCGCTGCGCGAAACCCGCGAGGAAACCGGCTGGGACGTACGGCTGACCGCGTTCATCGGTGCCTACCAGTGGAAGGCGCCTGCGCGGCCGGGGGAAGACGAGGGGCGCCACTACCTGCGCTTCGCCTTCGCCGCCGAGCCGCTGGCGCATGATCCGGCGCAGCCGCTGGACGAGGGCATCGTGCGCGCGGTGTGGATGACGCCCTCGGAACTGCGCGCCGCCGCCGACCGCCACCGCAGTCCGCTGGTGTGGCGGGCGGTGGCCGACCACCTGGCCGGGCGCCGCCACCCGCTGTCGCTGGTCTCGCAGCTGGAATGAGCTCGCCGGAGGTCATCGTCGGCATGTCGGGCGGGGTTGACTCCTCGGTCGCCGCCCTGCTGTTGCGCGATGCCGGCGAATCGATCGCCGGCCTGTTCATGCAGAACTGGGCGGACGACGATGCGCAGGACAGCGCGAGTGCCGCCGCAGGCAGGACGCCGAAAGCGGCCGGCAGCGGCGAGTGCCGCGCCGAGGACGACCGCCGCGACGCGGTCGCGGTCTGCGGCCGGCTCGGCATCCCGATCCATTTCCGCGATTTTTCCTCCGAGTACTGGAGCGGGGTGTTCGAGCATTTCATCGCCGAATACGCCGCCGGGCGCACGCCCAACCCGGACGTGCTGTGCAACCGCGAGATCAAGTTCAAGCACTTCCTCGAGGCCGCGCGCGGTCTCGGCGCGGAGCGCATCGCCACCGGCCACTACGCGCGCATCGCGCACGCGGACGGGCGCTGGCAGTTGCTGCGCGCGGCCGACCGCGGCAAGGACCAGAGCTATTTCCTGCACCAGCTCGGCCAGGAGCAGCTGGCCGCGACGCTGTTTCCGCTCGGCGACCTGCCCAAGGCCGACGTGCGCGCGATCGCGCGCAGGGCCGGCCTGCCGACGGCGGACAAGCGCGATTCGACGGGCATCTGCTTCATCGGCGAGCGCGATTTCCGCGAATTCCTGTCGCGCTACCTGCCCGCGCGCGAGGGCGAGATGCGCGCGCCCGACGGCCGCGTGGTCGGGCGCCATCCCGGCGTGTTCTACTTCACGCTCGGCCAGCGCGAGGGCCTGCAACTGGGCGGCGTGCGCGGCTTCGACGCCGCGCCGTGGTACGTGGTCGGCAAGGACGTCGAACGCAACGTGCTGGTGGTTGACCAGGGCAGCGACAGCCCCCATCTCATGTCGACGCGGTTGTGGAGCGAGCCGGCGCACTGGATCGGCGGCACGCCGCCGGCGCGCAGGTTCGAGTGCACCGCCCAGACCCGTTACCGGCAACCGGAGGAACCCTGCCAGGTGAGCATCGATGAATCCACGGGACGTCTCGCGATCGTGTTCCGCAATCCGCAACGTGCGGTGACCCCGGGCCAGTCGGTGGTGCTGTACGACGGCGAGGCCTGCCTCGGCGGCGCTGTCATCGCCGAAACCGACGCCCCGCTGGAACGGCAACTGCGCGGGGCGGCGGCATGAACGACGACCGCGTCCTCGCCCTCGCCGGCCTCGTGCAGGCGCTCAAGCAGGTGCGGCGCATCGCCGAAACCGGACAGGCCGACGCAACCGTGCTGACCACCTCGCTCGAGAGCGTGTTCCGCATCGACGCCGCCTCGCCCGAGGAGGTCTACGGCGGCGCGTCCAATGTCCGCCCCGGCCTGCTGCTGCTGCGCGACTACCTCGACAACCAGGGCGACGACCCGCAATTGCCGAAGCTGGCGCTGTCGGTGACCCAGCTGGAACGCCGCTTCGTGGCCAGCGAAGCCGTCGCCGACCGCGTGCACGAGGGCATCCTCGAACTCAAGCCGAAGGCCGACCAGCTGGGCAGCAGCCACCCGGAGGTGTTGTCCGCCCTCGGCAGCCTCTACGCCGAAACCGTCAGCCACCTGCGTCCGAAGGTGATGGTCCAGGGCAATCCGCACTACCTCGGACAGGCCGGCGTGGTCGCCGAGATCCGCGCCATCCTGCTCGCCGCCCTGCGCTCTGCGGTGCTGTGGCGCCAGCTCGGCGGCAGCGTGTGGGACCTGTTCCTGCGCAAGCGCGCGCTGCAGCAGTCGATCGAGGGCTGGCTGGACTGAGCCAGCCACTCGCCGGCCACTCGCCGGCGACCGCAACGGCTCGACCGCTCAGGAGTCCGACAGCAGCCCCCGGCGGCGGAACCAGTACTCGACGGGCAGCGTCGCCAGCGGCGGCACCGCCGCCGCCAGCGCCACCAGCAGGGCCCAGAGCGGCCAGCGCAAGCGCAGGCCCGCGACGACGGAGACCCCCACGTAGAGCATGAAGGCTGCGCCATGCAGCCGGCCGAACAGCCAGACACCGAGATCGGTGGTCGCGGTGACGTACTTGAGGAACATGCCGAGCAGCAGGCCCGCCCATGTCGCGGCCTCGATCAGCGCGACGGCCGCGAAGGCCTTTCCGGCCGGTGAGAGCGCATGTATCGGCTTCATGGGTCCTGGCGTGTTCCGCGACGAGGGCGGCATGGCAACCCGTACGCGCCGCTGTGGTTCTTGCGTCACCGGGCGTCGGGGATACGCAGGCAGCGCGTTGGCGGGCGACGGCGAGGCGAATGGCCGGGAAGCGCCTTCGCTTCCCGGCCCGGTGCCGCCTACGCGGCGGCAGGCTCGGCGGTGCCGCGATACTCCTCGATCTGGTCGAAGTTCATGTAGCGGTAGATTTCCGCGCCCTGGTCGTTGATCACGCCGATGTCGGCCATGTACTCGGCCCTGGTCGGGATCCGGCCCAGGCGCGAGCAGATCGCCGCGAGTTCGGCCGAGCCGAGGAACACGTTGGCGTTGCGGCCCAGCCGGTTCGGGAAGTTGCGCGTGGAGGTGGAGAACACCGTCGCGCCCTCGCGCACCTGCGCCTGGTTGCCCATGCACAGCGAGCAGCCCGGCATCTCCATGCGCGCGCCGGCGCTGCCGAAGGTGCCGTAGTGGCCTTCCTTGGTGAGCTCGCTGGCGTCCATCCGGGTGGGCGGCGCGACCCACAGACGCGTGGGAATGTCGCGCTTGCCTTCCAGCAGCTTCGCCGCGGCGCGGAAGTGGCCGATGTTGGTCATGCACGAACCGATGAACACCTCGTCGATCTTCGTGCCCGCGACCTCCGACAGCGACTTCACGTCGTCCGGATCGTTCGGGCAGGCCAGCAGCGGCTCGTGCACGTCGGCCAGGTCGATCTCGATCACCGCCGCGTACTCCGCGTCGGCATCAGGTTCGAGCAACTGCGGGTCGGCCAGCCACTCCTCCATCTTCGCGATGCGGCGCGCGAGTGAACGCGCATCCGCATACCCTTCGGCGATCATCCACTTCAGCAGGGTGATGTTGCTGGTCAGGTATTCGATGATCGGCGCCTTGTCCAGGCGCACCGTGCAGCCGGCAGCCGAACGTTCTGCCGAGGCGTCCGACAGTTCGAAGGCCTGCTCCACCTTCAGCTGCGGCAGGCCCTCGATCTCGAGGATGCGGCCGGAGAAGACGTTCTTCTTGCCCTGCTTGGCGACGGTGAGCAGGCCGGCCTTGATCGCGTAGTACGGGATCGCGTTGACCAGGTCGCGCAGGGTCACGCCCGGCTGCAGTTCGCCCTTGAAGCGCACCAGCACGCTTTCCGGCATGTCGAGCGGCATCACCCCGGTGGCGGCGGCGAAGGCGACCAGCCCCGAACCTGCCGGGAACGAGATGCCGACCGGGAAACGCGTATGCGAGTCGCCGCCGGTGCCGACGGTATCGGGCAGCAGCATGCGGTTGAGCCAGCTGTGGATCACGCCGTCGCCGGGACGCAGCGAGATGCCGCCGCGGGTGGAGATGAATTCCGGCAGGGTGTGGTGGGTCTTCACGTCCACCGGCTTGGGATAGGCCGCGGTGTGGCAGAACGACTGCATCACCAGGTCCGCGCTGAAGCCGAGGCAGGCGAGGTCCTTGAGTTCGTCGCGGGTCATCGGGCCGGTGGTGTCCTGCGAACCGACCGACGTCATCCGCGGCTCGCAGTAGGTACCCGGGCGCACGCCCCGCCCTTCCGGCAGGCCGCAGGCACGTCCGACCATCTTCTGCGCCAGCGAATAGCCCCTGCCGCTGTCGGCAGGCGGCTGCGGCTGGCGGAACAGATCCGTGGCGGGCAGGCCCAGCGACTCGCGCGCCCGGGCGGTCAGGCCCCGGCCGATGATCAGCGGAATTCGGCCACCGGCCCGGACCTCGTCGAACAGCACGTCGGACTTGACCTGGAACTCGGCGATCACCGCGCCGTCCTTCAGCGCCTTGCCCTCGTAAGGACGCAGCTCGACGACATCGCCATGTTCCATCCTCGACACGTCGAGTTCGATCGGCAGCGCGCCGGCGTCCTCCATGGTGTTGTAGAAGATCGGCGCGATCTTGCTGCCCAGGCAGACGCCGCCGTAGCGCTTGTTGGGGATGTACGGGATGTCCTGCCCGGTCCACCACAGCACGCTGTTGGTGGCCGACTTGCGGCTGGAACCGGTGCCGACCACGTCGCCCACGTAGGCCACCAGGTGACCTTTCTCCTTCAGCGCCAGGATCTCGCCGATCGGGCCGCGCCGGCCGTCCTCCTCCGGCACGAACGGTGCGTCGGGACGCCGGTTCTTGAGCATCGCCAGCGCGTGCATCGGGATGTCCGGGCGGGTGGTCGCGTCCGGCGCGGGCGACAGGTCGTCGGTGTTGGTCTCGCCCGGCACCTTGAACACGGTGATGGTGAGCGACGCCGGCACTTCCGGCTTGCCCGTGAACCATTCGGCCGCGGCCCAGCTCTCGAGCACCGCGCGGGCGTTGGCGTTGCCGGCCCTGGCCTTCTCCTCGACGTCGTGGAACGCGTCGAACACCAGCAGGGTGTGCTTCAGGCCCTCGGCCGCCACGGGCCCGAGTTCGGCATGGTCGAGCAGTTCCACGAGCGGATGGATGTTGTAGCCGCCCAGCATCGTGCCCAGCAGTTCGGTCGCGCGCCGCGGCGTGATCAACGGGGTCTTCTCGGTGCCGAACGCAACCGCGGCCAGATACGAGGCCTTGACCTTCGCGGCATCGTCCACGCCGGCGGGCACGCGCTGGCTGAGCAGCTCGACGAGGGCATCGCCCTCGCCCGCGGGCGGCTGCTTGACCAGTTCGATCAGCTCGGCGGTCTGCTGCGCTGACAGCGGCAACGGCGGGATGCCGAGCGCGGCGCGCTCGGCGGCATGGTGGCGATAGGCTTCCAGCATGATGTGGTTCTCCGGATAAAGGGGGCGGGAGTCAGTTGGCAATCAGGCGGCGGGCTTGGGCGCGATCACCTTCAGGCCCTTGAAGTAGTCGCGGAAGAAGCCGGCGTCGCGGGTGATCAGGCCCGCGCATTGCAGCAGCGCGTGCGCGCCGACGATGAAGTCCGGCACCGTGCGCGGCGATACCTGCCCGCCCTGCCCGGCCGCGCGTCGCCGCTGGTTGAAGCGGCGCTGCATCTCGCCGGCGCGGATCGCGGCGCGGCGCTCGACCGGCAGGTAGCGCATGCCCATCTCCTCGACCACGTCCATGATGTCGGTACCGTGGCCGAGGCCGGCGGTGATTTCGCTCACCACCACGTCGCAAAGCACCACCGGGCCCTGTGCCAGCGCGTCGCGCACGCACTGCTCGGCGGCATCGGCCATGCGCGCATCGTCGCCGAGCAGGTCGATCAGGATGGAGGTGTCGATCGCGATCATGGGCCGCGGTCAGGGGTCGACCGGGTCGCCCGGCGCGCGGCCGCGCAGCTCGCGCATCACGTCGTCGGTGCTGACGCCCTCGGGCAGCCGGAAGCGGCCGCGGGCACGCGAGATCGCGTCGTCCACGTTCTTGCGCAGGATGATGCGCCCGCCCTCGAGTTCGACCTTGAGCAGCGTGCCCTTGGTCAGCCCCAGCGCGTCGCGCACCGCCTTGGGCAGGGTGATCTGGCCGCGCTCGGCAACGGTGGCTTCCATGGCGGACTCCATGAGCGAAACGGTATGGATGAATTATACATACTTGGCGAGGCATACCGACGTCCGCATATCGGCTGCGGATGCCATTCCGTCTCGGGGTCGCGACATGAACCGGCGTAGACTCGATGGCAACCCTGCAGCCCGCAGCCACAGGAACCCCTGCCCCATGGCCGATACCTTTTCCACCCGCACCACGCTCCAGGTCGGGGACAAAGCCTATACCTACGCCAGCCTGCCGAAGCTGGGAGAGCGCTTTGAAATCAATCATTTGCCTTATTCCCTGAAGATCCTGCTGGAGAACCTGCTGCGGCACGAGGACGGCGTGTCGGTGCTGCCGCAGCACATCGAGGCGGTTGCGAAGTGGGATCCGGCGGCAGAGCCCGGCACCGAGATCGCGTTCATGCCGGCACGGGTGGTGCTCCAGGATTTCACCGGCGTACCCTGCGTGGTCGACCTGGCGGCGATGCGCGACGCGGTGGTCAAGCTGGGCGGGAACCCCGACCAGATCAACCCGCTGATCCCCTCCGAGCTGGTGATCGACCATTCGGTGCAGGTGGACGTCTTCGGCCGCGCCGACGCGCTCGACCTCAACGGCAAGATCGAGTTCGAACGCAACAAGGAGCGCTACGGCTTCCTGCGCTGGGGCCAGAAGGCGTTCCGCAACTTCCAGGTGGTGCCGCCGAACACCGGCATCGTCCACCAGGTGAACCTGGAACACCTGGCGCGCGTGGTCATGACCGGCGACCACGACGGGCAGGCCTGGGCCTACCCCGACACGGTGTTCGGCACCGACTCGCACACCACCATGATCAACGGCATCGGCGTGCTCGGCTGGGGTGTGGGCGGCATCGAAGCCGAAGCCGCCATGCTGGGGCAGCCCTCGTCGATGCTGATCCCCGAGGTCGTCGGCTTCAGGCTCGGCGGGCGCCTGCCCGAGGGCGCGACCGCCACCGATCTCGTGCTCACCGTCACCCAGATGCTGCGCAAGCACGGCGTGGTCGGCAAGTTCGTCGAGTTCTTCGGCGACGGCCTGCAGCACCTCCCGCTCGCCGACCGCGCCACGATCGGCAACATGGCGCCCGAGTACGGCGCCACCTGCGGCATCTTCCCGATCGACGCCGAGGCCCTGCGCTACCTGCGCCTGTCCGGCCGCGGCGAGGAGCAGATCGCACTGGTCGAGGCCTATGCCAGGGCGCAGGGACTGTGGCACGAACCGGGTGCCGCGCAGGCGCGCTACAGCGACGTGCTGCATCTCGACATGGGCGACGTGCGCCCGTCGCTGGCCGGCCCCCGGCGTCCGCAGGACCGCGTGCTGCTGGAGGACGTCAAGCAGAATTTCCACGACAACGTGGGCGCCCTGGTCGCGAACCGCGACGGCAACGGCGACGGCACCCGCGACCCGCAGATCAACCGCTTCGAGCGTGACGGCGGCGACCAGCCACAGGCGCAGCACCTTGCTGCCAGGCCGATCTCCAGGATCAGCCTGGCCGACGAGGAACACGAACTGACCGACGGCTCGGTGGTGATCGCGGCGATCACCTCGTGCACCAACACCTCGAACCCGGCGGTGATGCTCGGCGCCGGCCTGCTGGCACGCAATGCCGTGGCGAAGGGGCTCAAGGCCGCACCCTGGGTGAAGACCTCGCTCGGCCCGGGCTCGCTGGTGGTCACCGATTACCTGAAGAAGGCCGGCGTGCTCGACGACCTCGAGAAGCTCGGCTTCTTCGTGGTCGGCTATGGCTGCACCACCTGCATCGGCAACTCGGGACCGCTGCCGGAGGCGGTGTCCAAGGGCATCGCGCAGAACGATCTGGCGGTGGCCTCGGTGCTGTCGGGCAACCGCAATTTCGAGGGCCGGATCCACGCCGAGGTGAAGATGAACTACCTCGCCTCGCCGCCGCTGGTGGTGGCCTATGCCATCGCAGGCACGGTCGACATCGACCTCACCAGCGAGCCGCTCGGCACCGGCAGCGACGGGCAGCCGGTGTACCTGCGCGACATCTGGCCGAGCAACAGGGAAATCGGCGACTTCATCGCCAGCACCATCGGCCCGGAGATGTTCAAGCAGAACTACGCCGACGTGTTCAAGGGCGACACCCGCTGGAACACCATCGAATCGCCCGACGGCGAGCTGTACGCCTGGGACGACGGCTCCACCTACATCAAGAACCCGCCCTACTTCGAGGGCATGACGATGGAGGTGGGCGGTATCGCCGATCTCCATGGCGCACGCGTGATGGGGATCTTCGGCGATTCGATCACCACCGACCACATCTCGCCCGCCGGCAACATCAAGAAGGATTCACCGGCCGGGCGGTTCCTGCAGTCGCGCGGGGTGCAGCCCACGGACTTCAACAGCTACGGTTCGCGCCGCGGCAACGACGACGTGATGGTGCGCGGCACCTTCGCCAACATCCGCATCAAGAACCTGTTCTTCGACGGCGAGGAAGGCGGCAACACGCTTTACTTCGGCAGCCCCGGATCGACTTCGCAACCCGAGAAGATGTCGATCTACGACGCGGCGATGAAGTACATCGCCGGAGGCGTGCCGACGGTGGTCTTCGCAGGCAAGGAGTACGGCACCGGTTCGTCGCGCGACTGGGCGGCGAAAGGAACCAACCTGCTCGGCATCCGGGCGGTGGTCGCGCAGAGCTTCGAGCGCATCCATCGCGCCAACCTGGTGGGCATGGGCGTGCTGCCGCTGCAGTTCCGCGAGGGCGAGAACGCGCAGTCGCATGGACTGGACGGCACCGAGGTCATCGATGTCACCGGGCTCCAGGACGGCCAGGCGAAGACGGCCACGGTGCTCGCCACCCGCGCCGACGGGACGAAGAAGACGTTCGAGGTGGACGTGCTGCTGCTGACGCCGAAGGAGGTGGAGTACTTCCGTCACGGCGGCCTGCTCCACTACGTACTCCGCCAGCTCGCCGCCCGCAAGGCTGCGTAGGCTCCCGACGCGGAAGTCCTGCCCGCCGCAGCGCGGCGGGCGTTCGCACGGACCGCGCGGCAGTGCCGCGCAAGCGGTCCGTACTCACCCGCCACGGCGGCCTGCTCCACTACGTGCTCCGCCAGCTCGCCGCCCGCAAGGCTGCGTAGGCTCCCGTAACGCGGAAGTCCTGCCCGCCGCAGCGCGGCGGGCGTTCGCACGGACCGCGCGGCAGTGCCGCGCAAGCGGTCCGTACTCACCCGCCACGGCGGCCTGCTCCACTACGTACTCCGCCAGCTCGCCGCCCGCAAGGCTGCATAGGCTCCCGTAACGCGGAAGTCCTGCCCGCCGCAGCGTCCGTCTACAACGCGGGCTTCCAGCTGGCGCTGGCCAGTTTCCAGTCGCCATCGTCGAGTCGCCAGCCCGTTTCCACCTCGTAGACACGCGCGGCGTCCGGCAACAGTCGACCGGAACCCCCGCGCAGCATGGCAGTGAAGCGCACGACGGCATGGGTATCGGCCATGTCGACCTGCAGGGGACCGGCGTTGATGCCGATGTCGCGATGGCGCAGCAGGTAGGCCGCCGTCATCCGGCGGGCGCCGTCGCGATCGAGCCCGTCGTTGCCGATGAAGTCGTCCGCGAGATGTTGCTGCATCGCAGCAGCATCGCGCTGTTCGAGCGCAGCCTGCATGTCCGTCACCGTCTTTCGCAGCGCGGCCTCCGGATCGTCTCGAACGCAGCCGGCGCACAGCAGCAGCGTGGCGAACCCCACTGCCGCCATCGCGCGGATGCATGCGCGCACCCAACCCGCGCCCCCTGCACCGGTACCGGCTGCGAACCCTGCGATACCTGTTTCCATGGCCCGTACTCTACGGGAAGCCCGCACGCGGCGCGCTCCTCACGGCCCCTGTGCGCGCCTTGCCAGTCCCTGGAGCCTATGCTCCAATCCATACTGAACGGTATCGCCCAGAATGCCGGCCTCACAGCTCCGTGGAGGGGATGGAATGACGACGCAACGCCCTTGGCTCGCGCAGTATCCGGCCGGAGTTCCGCATCAGATCGACGTCGACGAATTCGCGTCGATCCCGGCCGTGCTCGAGCAGTCGATCCGCCAGTTCGGCGACCGACCGGCGTTCACCAGCATGGGCAAGGCGCTGACCTACGCGCAGGTCGACGAGCTCAGCCGCCAGTTCGCCGCGTACCTGCTCGGGGAACTCAAGCTCAAGAAGGGCGATCGCGTCGCGATCATGATGCCCAACTGCCTGCAGTACCCGATCGCGACCTTCGGCATCCTGCGCGCCGGGCTCACGGTGGTGAACGTCAATCCGATGTATACCGCGCGCGAGCTCAGGCACCAGATGGTGGATTCGGGCGCCAGCGTGATCCTCGTGCTCGACAACTTCGCCAGGACCGTGCAGGAGGTGCTGGCCGACACCGCGTTGCGGCATGTCGTCACCACCGGCCTGGGCGACATGCTCGGCTTCCCCAAGGGCGCGATCGTCAACTTCGTGCTGCGCAACGTGAAAAAGATGGTGCCCGACTACGACATCCCGTCGGCGGTGCGCTTCCGCGACGCGCTTGCGCTCGGCAGCAAGCATGAACTGCCCGACGTCTCGATCACCCACGAGGACATCGCCTTCCTGCAGTACACCGGCGGCACCACCGGCGTGGCCAAGGGCGCCATGCTCACCCACCGCAACCTGGTGGCCAACATGCAGCAGGCCTCGGCGTGGATCGGCACCAACGTCAAGCTCGGCCAGGAAGTCATCGTCACCGCGCTGCCGCTGTACCACATCTTCGCCCTGACCGCGAACGGCCTGGTCTTCATGAAGTACGGTGCGAAGAACATCCTGATCACGAATCCGCGCGACATGCCGGGCTTCGTCAAGGAGCTCAAGCGCGAGCCGTTCACCGCGATCACAGGCGTCAACACCCTGTTCAACGGGCTGCTGAACACCCCCGGCTTCGACGAGATCGATTTTTCGAAGCTTCACCTCACCCTCGGCGGCGGGATGGCGGTGCAGCGCGCAGTGGCCGAGCGGTGGAAGAAGGCCACCGGCGTCACCCTGGTCGAAGCCTACGGCCTGACCGAAACCTCGCCCGCCGCCTGCATCAATCCGATGGACCTGGCCGACTACAACGGCGCGATCGGCCTGCCGGTGCCGTCCACCGACGTCTGCGTCAAGGACGAGGACGGCAACCAGTTGCCGGTCGGCGAGGTCGGCGAGCTCTGCGTGAAGGGCCCGCAGGTGATGAAGGGGTACTGGAACCGGCCGGAGGAGACGGCCGCCGCGATCGATGCCGACGGCTGGCTGCACACGGGCGACATGGCGAAGATGGACGAGAAGGGCTTCTTCTACATCGTCGACCGCAAGAAGGACATGATCCTGGTGTCGGGTTTCAACGTCTACCCGAACGAGATCGAGGACGTGGTCGCGATGATGCCCGGGGTGCTGGAAGTCGCCGCGGTCGGGGTCCCGGACGACAAGTCCGGCGAGGCGGTCAAGCTGGTGATCGTGCGCAAGGACCCGGCGCTGACGGTGGAACAGGTCAAGGCCCACGCCCGGGAGAACCTGACCGGCTACAAGCAGCCCAAATTCGTCGAATTCCGTGACGAACTGCCCAAAACCAACGTCGGCAAGATCCTCCGACGGGCCCTGCGGGACGAGGCGGCGTGAACCCGGGGTGAGCCTGCCCGGTCCCCCGCGCGGCACAAACTGCCGCTGCCGGGCAGAAATTGCTTGCATACCGCGCGACATGGGTGCATAGAATCGGGCGGTCGGACGCACTTCACATTTTCCGGCCGCCAACACCCCTGGTCCGACGTGACCCTGGCGGCCCCCAGGGGACCCTCATGACCAACGTCGAGCTGCTGCACCGCGACCACTCCTTCAATACCATCCGCGTCGAACACGATGCGTCCAACGACACCCACTGGTGCTACATGCATGCCCAGCAGGCGTTCGCCGACGCGTCCTACCGGGCCTGCTTCTCGCCGAAAATGCTGCGCGAGCTCCGGTTGTTCGCCCGCCATGCGATCGACACCATCGATCAGGCCGCGAAGGAGTCGCCCACGCATCTCGCCCACGTCGTGCTGGGCTCCGATACCCACGTCTTCAACCTCGGCGGCGACCTCGCGCTGTTCCTGAAGCTGATCCAGGCGCGCGACGGCGACGGACTGCTGCGCTATGCCAGCGAGTGCGTCGACAGCATCCACCTGCTGCACAGCCGCATCCACCCCAACGCGCACACCATCGGCCTGGTCGAGGGCGATGCGCTGGGCGGCGGCTTCGAGCTCGCCCTGGCCTGCCAGACCATCGTCGCCGAGAAGGGCGTGCAGATGGGCTTCCCGGAAGTGATGTTCGGCCTGTTCCCGGGCATGGGCGCCTACTCGCTGCTGACCCAGCGGGTCAGCCCGAAGGTCGCCGAGGACATGATGCTCTCCGGGGTGATGTACAGCAGCGACGAGCTGCATCGGATGGGCCTGGTCGACGTGCTCGTGCCCAAGGGCGAAGGCGTGCGCGCGGTGCACGAGATCGTCCGCCAGAACCGGCGCTCGGCCGGTGCGAGGCTGGCATTGCACCGTGTCCGCGAGGGCGCCAACCCGGTCACCCACGAAGAACTGATGCGGATCACCCGGATCTGGGTCGACACCGCGCTGCAACTCGGCGACCGCCAGTTGCGGATCATGGAGCGGCTGGTGCGCGCCCAGCTCAAGCGCCCGTCGGAGCCCGACGAGGCCGTGATCGGCAACGAGGGAACCGGCAGCACCCGGATGGGCTGACCCGCGTCCGGGCCCGGGCCGGGCTCGGCCGCAGCGCCAGCGTCAGGCGTCGGCGTCGGCCTCGAGGGGAACCAGATCGCCCTGTTCGCGCAGGGCGGAGAGCGCGTGTTCCAGCTGCTGGCGCATCCGGTTGCTCATGCCCTGCCACTCGCGGACGAGCTGTTCCACCGGCATGCGCATGCCGGCCGACGCCGTCTCGCTCAGGCGCATCGCGCCCATGTTGGCGGCGGTGCCCTTGAGCGCATGGCAGACGTCGCGGAACTCGTCCCACCTGCCCTCGCCGCCCGTCGACTCGATGTCGGCGATGCACTTGCGCGCATCGCGGGCGCACTCGGCGAGGAACCGCTGCACGAATTCTTCGCCGAGCCCCATCTCCCGCAACTCGTCGAGGATGTGCTTGGACACCACCGTCTGAGGCGCTTCGCCCGCGGCCGGCGCCTGCGCGGCCGGGAGGGTGACGTCGGCATTGCCTTCGGCGATCTCGGCCAGCTTCTGCAGCAGGCGATCGACCGCGATCGGCTTGGTCAGATAGGCGAACGCACCGGCCCGCTCGCACTCGGCCTGCGCTTCGCTGGTGGCATCGGCGCTGAGCACGATGAACGGCGTGCGCCTGCGCCCCGCCTCCATGAAGCGGGCCTGCTTGATCACTTCCAGGCCGCTGATGCCGGGCATGTGCAGGTCGGTGACGACGGCGTCGAACTGCTGGTTCTCGATCGCGTCGAGGATGTCCTCGCCGGCGTTGACGATGAAGGCCCGGTGCCCGGCTTTCTCCAGCAGCTTGCGCATCACCATCAGGTTGGCGGGCTGGTCGTCGCCGACCAGGATGCGCAGCGAGCGCACGCGCGCGCGGTGACGCACGAACGGATCGGCGAAGGCGATGACGTTGTCCTGTCCGCGCCCCTCCGGCACCGCCTGCACCTCGGCAAGGCGCAGCGGCAGGTCCACGCGGAAATGCGAGCCCGCGCCCACCTCGCTTTCCGCGGCAATCGTTCCGCCCAGCAGTTCGGTCAGGGCCTTGGCGATGGTGGTGCCCAGGCCGGTGCCGCCGAAGCGACGCCCGCGGCCGGACTCCACCTGCTCGAACGCGTCGAAGATGCGCTCGAGTGCCGGCGCCGGGATGCCGATGCCGGTGTCGCGTACCGAGAAGCGCAGCGTCGCATGCTCGCCCGCAGGTTCCTGCAGCAGGGACACGTCCAGCGAGACCCGCCCCTCCTCGGTGAACTTGATGGCGTTGGAGAGCAGGTTGAGCAGGATCTGGCGCAGGTGGTTGGCGTCGCTGTGCAGCAGGTCCGGCACGTCCTTGCCGACGTTCAGCTCGAGCGCCAGGCCCTTGGACTGGGCGCCGGGCAGGAGCATCACGTGGATGCCCTTGAGCTGCTCGCGCAGCGAGAAGTCGGTGTCGATGCGGTTGAAACGGCCCGCCTCGATCGCGGACAGGTTGAGCACGTCGTCGACCAGCAACTGCAGCGAGCGCGCGGAGGTCTGGATGACCTGGGCGCTGTCGCGCTGGTCGACGTCGAGCTTCGAGGACATCAGCAGCTCGGACATGCCGACGATGCCGTTCAGCGGCGTCCGGAATTCATGGCTCATGTTGGCCAGGAAGCGGCTCTTGGCCTCGCTCGCGGCCTTGGCCGCCTCGGTAGCCTCGATCAGGGCGCGTAGCAGCGAGATCAGGTACAGCGGCACCGCGACCAGGCCGATCACCAGGCCCCATCCCAGCCACGCGTTGACCTGCCAGTAGGGGGTGTAGAGCACCACGGTCGAGAAGGTGAACGCGGCGAAGCCGATCGCGGTGTAGAGATAGCGTGGGCCGTAGCGCAGGCCGTTGCCGATCGTGACCCACAGCAGGATGACGTACATCGGCGCGAGCTTCTCGCCGAGCAGGTACATGCCGGTGCCCATCAGCACGTTGTCGATCACCATGCCCAGCACGCGGCGCGGGTGCGACACGCCGGGACTGGCGACGATCCAGGCGAGAATGCCGAAGGCGATGACGAAATCCACCACCAGGATGGCGTGCGAGGTGGCCAGCGGGCGCGCCAGTGCGGGGTCGGAGCCGAACGCGAAATGCAGGTACAGGTACACCACCGCCAGCATCACCACGCGCACGCTGGCCTGGCCGTGCTCGCTGTCCGGGCGACCGGCCAGGCGACCCCGGATCAGGTCGAACAACGGGACGACACCCTTACTCAACGCCGGGGACCCTCGTCGCGGCAGGATAGCGCTGGCAGATATCGTCGATCCGGTCGCGGCTCCGGAGCAGGGCCGCCGCGCATGCGGGATCGAACAGCTTGCCCGCCTGCGCCTCGATGTACTCCAGCGCCTCGTCGACGCTCCAGGCTCGCTTGTACGGCCGCTTCGACACCAGCGCATCGAACACGTCGGCGACCGCGACGATGCGTGCCTCCAGCGGGATCTGGTCGCCGGCAAGCCCGTCGGGGTAGCCGCTGCCGTCGAAGCGCTCCTGGTGGCGCAACGCGATGGTCGCCCCCATCTGGATGAAGCGGTTCTGGCTGCCGGTGAGCAGTTCGTAGCCGATCCGCGGGTGCTCGCGCATCAGGGCCGTTTCGGTTTCGTCGAGCGGGCCGGGCTTGAGCAGCACCGAGTCCGGGATCGCGATCTTGCCGATGTCGTGCAGCGGTGCCGCCAGCTCGATCATCCGCACTTCGTCCTCGAACATCCCCAGCTGTTCCGCGACCAGGCCGGCGATCGCGGCCAGTCGCGCGAGGTTGGCGCTGGTGCCGGAATCGCGGTATTCGATCGCGCGGGCGAGCCGGTGCAGGGTCTCGCGTTCGCGCTCCTCCACCTCGTGCATGCTCGACAGCAGCCGCTGTTCGAGCGAGAGCGCGCGCTGCTTGATCGACTCCGACTGTTGCCGCAACTGCAGCAGGTTGCGGCAGCGCGCCCGCAGTTCGCGCGGGCGCACCGGCTTGACCAGGAAATCGATGACGCCGGCATCGAGCGCCGCCTGCCGGATCGGCTCGTCGCCGACCACGGTGACGAGCACGATCGGCACGTCGCGATGCAGTAGCGGCTTGCGGAAACGGCGGGCGAACTCCAGCCCGTCGATCACCGGCATGCGGTAGTCGAGCAGCAGCAGGTCCGGACGGTTCTCCTCGCACCAGCGCAGCGCCTGCTGCGGGTCGCCGAAGTCGAGCACTTCCAGCTCGGGACTGATGTCCTCGAGGATGTGCCGCAACATCGTGCGGGCGGATGTCTGGTCGTCGACGATGACGATGTTCATGTGCTCGGCGGGTCCCGGGGGCGACGGGTCGGGTCGTCCGCTTTCGGACCGCCGCCTGATGGAATAGTCGTAAGCAAGTCCTGTGCCCAAGTCGGATCCCTCCCGTTCTGCGACCTGGTTTACGAAATGAACGGGAATCCGCCCGTCCGCAGGTCACAATCTGACCGAATCATGCCCTAAATGCGCAGGTTTTGCGCCGCCCTTCCGGGGCCGCCGGCGGCCCTCGCCAGCGCACCGTATCGTCCGTCAGAGGCGCGGAATCGCCTCAGGAAGCGCCTTCCGGCCGCATGTAGGGGAACAGCAGGACGTCGCGGATCGAGGATGAATTCGTGAACAGCATCACAAGACGGTCGATGCCCACCCCCAGCCCGCCGGTGGGAGGCAGGCCCACCTCGAGCGCACGGATGTAGTCGGCGTCGTAGTGCATCGCCTCGTCGTCGCCGCCCGCCTTGGCCTCGACCTGGGCGCGGAACCGCGCGGCCTGATCCTCGGGATCGTTCAGTTCGGAGAAGCCGTTGGCGATCTCCTTGCCGCCGATGAACAGTTCGAAGCGGTCGGTGATGCCCGGTTCCGTGTCGGACTCGCGCGCCAATGGCGAGACCTCGACCGGATAGTGGGTGATGAAGGTCGGCTGCACCAGCCCCGGTTCCACCGTCTTCTCGAAGATTTCCAGCAGCAGCTTGCCCCAGCCGTACGACGGCCTGACCGGAATCCTCAGGGCGGCGCAGTGGCGCGCCAGCGCCTCGCGGTCGCGGCAGTCGGCCTGGCCGATCGCGGGGTTGAGCTCGCGCACGGCCTCCTCGAGCTTCCATCGCCGGAACGTGGGACCGAGCTCGATCTCGTGGCCGTCCCACTGCAGCGACGTGGTGCCCAGCGTCTCCATCGCGACGTCGCGCACCAGGCCTTCGGTGAGGTCCATGACTTCCCCGTAGGCCACGTAGGCCTCGTACAGCTCCAGCATCGTGAACTCGGGGTTGTGGCGGGTACTGACGCCCTCGTTGCGGAAGTTGCGGTTGATCTCGTAGACCCGTTCGAAACCGCCGACGACCAGGCGCTTGAGGTACAGCTCCGGCGCCACCCGCAGGTACAGTTCCAGGTCGAGCGCGTTGTGGTGGGTCACGAAGGGACGCGCAGTGGCGCCGCCGGCGATGTAATGCATCATCGGCGTCTCCACCTCGAGGAAGCGGCGCGCGTCGAGCCAGCGGCGGATCGCGGCGACGATCCGCGAACGCTTGACGAAGACCTCGCGCGCCTCCGGCGAGACGATCAGGTCGACGTAGCGCTGCCGGTAGCGCTGCTCCACGTCGGCCAGGCCATGCCACTTGTCCGGCAGCGGTCGCAGCGACTTGGTCAGCATGCGCAGGGTTTCCGCCTTGACCGACAACTCGCCGGTCTTCGTCCGCATCAGCATGCCTTCGACCGCGACGATGTCCCCCACGTCCCAGGTCTTGAACGCGTCGTAGGCGGCGCCGAGCGTCGCCGACTGCAGGAACAGCTGGATCCGCCCGCTGACGTCCTGGATCTGCGCGAAGGCGGCCTTGCCCATCACCCGCTTGGCGAGCATGCGCCCGGCCAGCGTCACCCGCCGGCCCGTGGCCTCGAGCGCATCGCCGGTCCAGCGTTCGGCATCGGCATACTCGGCCTGCAGGTCGCCAGCATGGTCGTTGCGCCTGAAATCGTTCGGGAACGCGATCCGCTCCGCACGGATCGCCCCCAGCTTCGCGCGACGCTCCGCGATCAGGGCGTTCTCGTCGGCGTGCACGTGCGGGGACTGGGCTGGATCGGTCATGTGGGGTGGTCTGGAATCGGGAATCGGGAATCGGGAATCGGGAATCGGGAATCGGGAATCGGGACAGCCTAATGGTTTGTCATCCCGGGCGGAGCGAGGGATCCGGTTTCGGCTGCATCGAGGCAGTCCGGCCCAGGATCCCTCCCTGCGGTCGGGATGACAGATGCATGGCCCCCTGCCAGTGGTTCGGCCCCTGCCGGCTTCAGCGCCTCCGACAGACCATCACCCGCCGCCATGGATCACACGGCGTCGATGCGTTTGGAACCGGCCTCGAGGCCCGATTTCAGGCTGGCTTCCACGAACTCGTCGAGATCGCCGTCGAGCACCTTCTGGGTATCGCTGCGCTCGATCCCGGTGCGCAAGTCCTTGATCCGGCTCTGGTCGAGCACGTAGTTGCGGATCTGGCTGCCCCAGCCGATGTCGGACTTGGTGGCCTCCACCGCATCGCGCTCGGCGTTGCGCTTCTGGATCTCCAGCTCGTAGAGCTTCGCCGCCAGCATCTTCATCGCCGTGTCGCGGTTGGAATGCTGGCTGCGCCCGGTCTGGCAGGCGACCACGATGCCGGTCGGGACGTGGGTGATGCGCACCGCCGATTCGGTCTTGTTGACGTGCTGGCCGCCGGCGCCCGAGGAACGGTAGACGTCGGTCTTCAGGTCGGCCGGGTTGATCTCGATATCGATGTTGTCGTCGACTTCCGGCGACACGAACACCGAGGTGAAGCTGGTGTGGCGGCGGTTGTCGGAATCGAACGGCGACTTGCGCACCAGGCGATGCACGCCGGTCTCGGTCTTCAGCCAGCCGTAGGCGTAGTCGCCCTCCACCCGCACCGTGGCCGACTTGATGCCCGCCACTTCGCCGCCGCTGACCTCCATCAGCTCGGTCTTCCAGCCGCGCGACTCGGCCCAGCGCAGGTACATGCGCAGCAGCATTTCCGCCCAGTCCTGGGCCTCGGTGCCGCCGGCGCCGGCCTGGATGTCGACGAAGGCGTTGGTCGCGTCCATCTCGCCGGAGAACATGCGCTGGAATTCCAGCTTGTCGACCTCGCCGGCATGGCGCTCGACGTCGTCGGCCACCGCCTGCGCGGTGTCCTCGTCGTCCTCCGCCTCGGCCATGTCGAGCAGTTCGCCGGCGCCGGCGAGCCCTTCGGTCAGGCTGCGGATGCCGTTGACGGTCTTGTCGAGCAGCGAGCGCTCGCGGCCCAGCGCCTGCGCGCGCGCGGGATCGTTCCAGATGTCGGGGTTCTCGAGCTCGCGCTCGACTTCCTCGAGGCGTTCGCGCTTGACGTCGTAGTCAAAGAAACCCCCTGAGCGCATCCAGCCGGCCGGTCAGGTCGGCGATGCGCTGGCGCACGGGATTGAGTTCGATCATGTCGGGCAGGTCTGCATTGCGTAAAGAATGAGATTCTAGCAATCTTGCCCCGAGAGCCGGGCCACTCACCGAACTGGGTCACGATGCAACGGACCGTCCTCCTCCCTGGCACCTGGCTGCTGCTCCTGACGCTCGTGCTGGCCCCGCTGCGCGGCGACACGCAGCCCCCCTACGAGCTGGATCCCGACGCCCGGCGGTGCTACCAGCTGCGCCACAGCGATCAGGCGGCGGCGATCAGGCTGGCGGACGAGCGGCTCGAGTCGGGTGGACTGGCGCCGCCCGACGCGCTGGTGTTCGAGGCGTGCAGGGCCATTTCGCACGCGATCATGGGCAACGCGGACGCGGCCCGGGCGGGGGTGGATGCCGTCGAGGCCCTGCTGGCTTCGCAGCCGATGCCGGCCGGCTTCGAACTCCGGGCCTTGTCCAACGCGGGCGCGACGCTGCAACTGGCGGGTGACATCACCGGTGCGCTCCAGGCCTACGAGCGCGGCCTGCGCGCGGCCGAGCGCGAGGATGCCTGGGAAGCGCAGGTCACGACGCTGATCAACATCGCGATGATCCACGGCGACGAGCTGGCTGCCTACGAGGAGGCCGAGGAGCTGTTCCGCCGCGCCGCGGAAATCAATGACGCGAACGCGACGCGCAAGGCGGTGCTGTCCTACAACCGGGGGCTGAACCTGCTGCGGATGGGCCGTCGCGAAGAAGCGCCCGCGCAGATGGAGCTGGCGCTGGCCACCGCACGCGCCACCGGGGATGCGGTCACGGCCGCGCGCTCGGAAGCGGAGCTGGCGGCGCTTTCGGCGGCGCCGGACGCGCGCGCGCGGCTCGGACGCCTGTTTGCGCAGCAGCGCTCCGGCGGCGACGTGTCCGGGGCCGCGCGCAGTGCGGTCCTGCAGGCGCAGCTGGCACTGGACGAAGGCGACACCGGACGCGCGCTCGCCGACGTGGAGCGCGCGCTCGGACTGCTGCCCGACGGTGCCTTCCCGTCCGAACGGCGGGACGCGCTCGAACTCAGGATCGCGGCCCTGCTCGCGCAGGGCAACTGGCGCGAGGCCTACCGGACGAGCGCCGGGATGCACGACCAGCAGTGGCGTCGTCTGCGCGCCATCCAGCTCGGCAGCATCGCGAGGGTGCAGGCCACGCTGGTGGACGAACACAACCGCGACGAACTCGTGCTGGCCCGCCAGCAGGGTGCGCTCAGCGCCCTGGAGGCCTCGCACGAGCGCCGGCAGCGCAACCTCGCCATTGCGGCGCTGGGCCTGCTGGTGGCGCTTGCCCTCGGATTCTTCGTGTACCAGCGCCGGATCACGCGCCGCCTGCGCAGCCTGAGCACCCGGGACAGCCTCACCAAGCTGCTCAACCGCCACGCCGCCGGCAAGCGGCTCGATGCCATGGTGCCGGCGCGGGTCGATGCGGGCGACGCGCGCGCGGTGGTGTTCCTGATCGACATCGACGGATTCAAGGGCATCAACGACCGCCAGGGCCACGGCGCCGGCGACGCCGCGCTGGTGACGGTCGCCAGGACCCTGGCTGCCGCCTGCAGTGCGGACGCGGTCGTGGCCCGCTGGGGCGGCGAGGAATTCCTGGTCGGCGAACGCGGCCTGGATCGCCAGCGCGCGGCGGAAGCCGCGGAGCGGCTGCGGCTCGCGATCTCGGGCGCAACCTTCGGCGGCGGCGTCGGCACGGTCACGGTGTCGATCGGTTTCGCGGGCGCGCCGGTATTCCCGCCGGCGGGCGGGGCGACGGCGGGGGCCGCATCCGGCCACTGGCCGGATGCGGTCATCCTGGCCGACCGCGCGCTCTATGCCGCCAAGCGCGGTGGGCGCAACACCTGGGTCGGGTTGTGGGGGCGCAGCGGCGCGCAGGCGGCGATCGACGATGTGCTGGAAGACCCGAGTGCGGCGATCGCGGGCGGCGATGTGCTGGTGTCCGCGGGACATCCCGGATTCGCCTGGCCGCGCGGCGCTCCGGAGTAGCGCGTGCGCCGATTGCAAGGCGCGAGGAGGTGGCGACCACCGGCGCGCCTCGCATCGGCGCGACCTCATCCTTCGCCCAGCCGCTCGCGAAGCTCCGCGCGATAGCGTCGGCTGGCCGGCAGCACGGTGCCGTCCCTGAGGTGCACGCGCGCGTCGCCGGTGTCCAGCGGCTCGATCGAGGCCAGGTGGTCGAGGTTGACGATATAGCTGCGGTGGATGCGCAGGAAGCGTCCCGGATCGAGCCGGGCCTCGATCCCGGCGACGGTGCTGCGCAGCGGGTAGTCGTGGCCGCGCACGCGCAGGTTCACGTAGTTGCCCGAGGCCTGCAGCCACTCGATGTCGTGGGCGGCGACCAGGAACTCGCGTCCGAGCTTGCGCACCAGGAAGCGGTCCGGACGTTCCACCGATTCCACCGGGGGCGCATCGTCGGGCGCGTCGAGGAAGCTGGCCTCGCCCTGCAGGCGACGCAGCAGCAGCCGGTAGATCTCGATGATCAGGACAATGCCGGCGTACGAGCGCACGTCCTTGAGGTACTCGTAGACCAGTTCCCGCGGCCACGGGCCGAACTCGTAGTCCATGCCCTGCCAGCGGTACGCGAGGATGCGCAGGCCGACCATGCCGAGCACGTGCGCCACGCACACCGCCGCGCTGGCGGCCAGGTGCAGCGGCAGGCGCTGCCGCCAGTTGTCCCAGTGGGTCGGCCAGCGCCAGGTGAGCGCGGCGATCAATGGGATGAGCAGCGCCCACAGCAGCGCGCTGCTGCCCTCCCAGACCGCAGGCTCCCACAGCGGCACCCTGCCCGGCTGTGAGCGGTTGAGGTCGATCCAGGTGGTGACGGTATTGCCCACGGCGTTGGAGACGAGGATCGCCGCGAACGCCCCGATCTCCACCCAGGGCCGCCAGGGACGATAGCGTTCGTAGGCGGTCCGCGCGGTGGATGGCATGCGCGCATTCTAAGGGCGCGTGACGAAGGGGTGGCCACGGTTCGTCCCGGCGGGCCGCCATTCGTCCCCGCGGCCGGTCGCACGATCACTGCGGCCTTGGCCTGCCCGCCGCGATGCGGATGCTGGTGGCGACTTTCCAGGGAACCCGCCATGCCACGCCGCCACGATCTCGACTGGGTCCGCGTCCTCGCCTTCGCCCTTTTGGTGCTCTACCACGTCGGCATGTACTACGTGACCTGGGAATGGCACGTCGACAGCCCGCACGCCAGCCCCGCGCTGGAGCCCTTCATGATGCTCAGCTCGCCCTGGCGCCTGGCGCTGCTGTTCCTGGTCTCCGGCGCGGCGACGGCGTTCCTGCTGGGCAAGGCGCGCGCGGCCGCCACCCGCGACGGCAGCCGCCTGCGCTTCCTGGGGGCGCGCTCGTGGCGGCTGCTGGTGCCGCTGGCGTTCGGCATGCTGGTGATCGTGCCGCCGCAGTCCTACTACGAAGTCGTGGACAAGCTGCCGGGCGGCTACCACGACGGCTATCTGGCGTTCTGGGGCCGCTACCTCGCGGCCGACGACAGCTTCTGCAGGGGCGACGACTGCCTGATCCTGCCGACCTGGAACCACCTATGGTTCGTCGCCTACCTGTGGGTCTACACGGTCGCGGTATGGCTGCTGGCACGGTTCGCTCCCCGCGCGCTCGCGGCTGCCGGCGAGCGGCTGGCGAACGGCCTGTCGTCGGGCGTCGGCATCCTGCTCTGGCCGATCGCGTTCTTCGCCCTCGCCCGGGTGGCGCTGATCGGCCGGTTCGAACCCACCCACGCGCTGGTCGACGACTGGTACAACCACGTCCAGTACTTCGCGATCTTCCTGCTCGGGTTCGCGATCGCGCGCGCCGAGGGCGTGTGGGAGGCGATGGTCCGCCGGCGCTGGCTGGCGCTCGCACTGTGGCTCGCGAGCTGGCTGGCGGTGATCGCCTACTTCCAGCATTTCCGCGAAGTCGAGCCGCCGCAGGCCCTGCGCCTGGCGATGCGCGCGGCCTGGGGACTGAACCAGTGGTGCGCGATCGTCGCCATCCTCGGCTTCGCCCGACACCTGGCGCCGTCCGACAGCCCTGCCCTGCGCTACCTGACCCGGGCCATCTTCCCCGTCTACATCCTGCACCAGACCATCATCGTGCTGCTGGCCTACCATGCCAGGCCGCTGGACCTGCCGCCGCTGCTGGAAGGCCCGCTGCTGGTGGTGCTGACCTTCGGCCTGTGTTTCGCCGGGTACGAGGCGATCCGTCGCATCCCGCCGCTGCGCCCGCTGTTCGGCCTGAAGTATCGCGACCCGGCGCGGTCGGAGGCGGCAACCACGTCCCCGGCCCGAAGCGTGACCGCGGAGTCCTGAAACATTCACCGGCCGATGGCACGCCTCTCCGTCGCTGGACAGGAGAGCATGCCGCCCCGGCACGCGCCTGGAACGCAGCGCCACCGCGCTAGGCCGGCTCGCGATGCTCGACCACCAGCTGGATCGCGCGCGGTCCGCGCCAGTCGTCCGGTGCCAGGCGGAAGGCGATGCGGCAGCGCGCCGGAGGCGGCTCGCCGCTCCAGCCGCCGAAATGGATCGCGTTGAGCGGACCGCACGCGCCGGGGCCGCGCAGCACCATCCTGAGGTGGCGCTCGCCCACCAGGCGCCACTGCGACACGTCGAACAGGCCGTCGAACAGCGGTTCGGGAAAGCCCTGCCCCCACGGACCACCGTCGCGGAGCGCGTCCGCGTGGCGGCGATCGAACTCGTCCGGCGCCAGTTCGCCATCGCTGAGCAGTTCCGCCTGCAGCAGCGCCGGGTCGAGCATGGCGCGCACCACCTCGCCGAAGGCCCGCTCGAAGGCGGCGAAACGATCCCGCTCCAGACTCAGGCCCGCGGCCATCGCGTGCCCGCCGAAACGCCCGACCAGCCCGGGATGCAAGGCATCCACCGCGGCCAGCGCATCGCGGATGTGCAGGCCGGCGATCGAGCGGGCGGAACCGCGCAACTCGTTGCCGTCGGGCTCCGAGGGCGCGAACGCGATCACCGGCCGATGCAGGCGTTCCTTGAGCTTCGACGCCACCAGCCCGACCACGCCGGCATGCCAGCCTGGATCGAACAGGCACACCGCCACCGCCGCGTCGCCTGCGGCGGGCGGCGCCATCGCCGCCAGCGCCGCTTCGGCTTCATCGACCATCGCCTGCTGGACACCGCGGCGCTCGGCGTTGATCCGGTGCAGTTGCCCGGCCAGCTCGCGTGCGTGCGGCGGATCGTCGCTGAGCAGGCATTCGATGCCCAGCGACATGTCCTGCAGCCGGCCCGCGGCATTGAGCCGGGGCGCGACCGCGAAGGCGATGTCCGCCGCCGTCAGCGTCGCGGCCGTGCGCCCGGATACCTCGATCAGCGCCTGCAGGCCGGCGCAGCCCTGCCCCGCACGCAGTCGCCGCAGGCCGGCGGCGACCAGCGCCCGGTTGGTCGCGTCCAGCGGCACCAGGTCGGCGACGGTCCCCACGGCGACCAGGTCGAGCAACGTCGACAGGTCGGGAACCTCGCCGGCGAACGCGCCGGCGTCGCGCAGCTGCCGGCGCAGCGCCAGCAACACGTAGAAGATCACGCCGACCCCGGCCAGCGCCTTGCAGGCGAATGCGTCGCCGCGCAGGTTCGGGTTGACGATCGCGTCCGCGGGCGGCAACGCCTCGCCCGGAAGGTGGTGGTCGGTGACCAGCACGCGCCAGCCACGTGCCTTCGCCGCGGCGACGCCCGCGAGGCAGGCGACGCCGTGGTCGACGGTGACCAGCAGGGCCTGCCCCGGGCCTGACCCGGGGTCGGGGGCCAGCGGTGCGAGTTCCTCGACCAGCGCCGGCGACAGACCGTAGCCGTGCACCATCCGGTTCGGCACCGCGTGAACCACGTCGCGCGCGCCGAGCATGCGCAGGCCGCGCACCGCGAGCGCGCAGGCGGTGGCCCCGTCCGCGTCGAAGTCGCCGACGACGAGGATGCGGGCGCCGTGCGCGATCGCATCCGCCAGGAGCGCGACCGCGGCTTCGAGACCGCCGAGCGCATCGGGCGGCAGCAGTTGCGCGAGCTTCGGTCGTGCCAGTACGGGGTCGTCGACCCCGCGCGCGGCATAGACGCGCCGCAGCAGCGGCAGCACGTCGTCGGGCCAGTCGCCGCGCACGTCGACCGCGCGCCGGCGGATGCGTGGCGTCATCCGGCGCCGAAACCCGGCCGGGGTCGACGCCAGAAGCGCCAGCGCTGGCTGCGTGCGATCGTGAACACCACCCCGTCGGCGGTGTCGAGACGCAGCGTGCCGATCCCGCCGATGCGCACGGAGGCCAGCGCAGGTTGCAGCCAGTCCCGCTCCAGCGCGGCGCAATCGCGCGCGGCGACCAGGTCGAACACCGCATCGGCGTCCGGCGGTGCGAACCTGGCCGGCAGCGGCCGATGGATGCCCGCGGCGGCGGCGAACGCGGTGCCGAGCTCCTCGTCGCTGTGGAAGGCCGCATGCGCGGACAGGACATGGTCGGGCAGCACGCCGCCGCCCCAGAACCACAGCGAGTTGATCGGCGGCTTGCCCTCAGCCTCGCGCCGTGCGTTCCACGGATGGTTGTGCAGCACCACCTGGGCCTCGCTCAGCAGGCTGCGCCAGCGGCGTCCTTCCGGCCCTTCGGCCAGGTGCTCGAACAGGTCCGCGCCCAGCGCCTCGTCCGGCTCGCTGAACCCGGGGAGCCTGGACCCGGGCGGCAGCCGCAGGTACCAGCGCGACGGGGTCGGCGCGTCGATCGGGAATCCGGCGTCGCCGAACAGCGGCCGCAGCGCCGGCAACAACTGGGCCACGTCCGCGGCTTCCACGCCCAGCGCTGCGCCGACGCCGAGCAGCCGTGCCCCGTTGATGTCGGGCTGGACCCGGCACGGATCCGCGCGCAGCCATGTCGATCCGGCCGCGTCGCCCGCGTCGAACTGCCGCGTCAGCGCCGCCACCGGCCAGTGGTTCGGGACCAGCCGAAGGTACCGCAGCAGTTGCGCGCGACGCCCGGCATCCAGGCCCTGCGCGACATCGGCACGCCCCAGCGCGGTCGCGACCGGCGCCGACAGCGCCTGCGCGCCGAGCCGGCGCGCGGCCGGCAGCAGCAGCGTGGCGGAGGCCGGCGTCAAGGCAGGCTCAGCCGCCGTAGCTCACGCCGACGATCTCGAATTCCCGCGCGCCGGCGGGCGCCTCGATGGTGACGCTGTCGCCTTCGTGCTTGCCGATCAGCGCCCGCGCCACCGGCGAGGAGATCGCGATCAGGCCCAGCTTGATGTCGGCCTCGAGGTCGCCGACGATCTGGTAGCGCCGTTCCTCGTCGGTCTCGACGTCGGCGATGGTCACGGTGGCGCCGAACACCACCTTGTCGCCGGCATCGAGCTTGGACACGTCGATGACGTCGGCGTGCGACAGCTCGCCCTCGAGCTGCTTGATGCGGCCCTCGATGAAGCCCTGCTGCTCGCGCGCGGCGTGGTACTCGGCATTCTCCTTGAGGTCGCCGTGCGCGCGCGCCTCGGCGATCGCGTTGATCACCGCTGGGCGCTTGACCGACTTCAGTTCCTCGAGCTCGGCGCGCAGGCGTTGCGCGCCGGCCATGGTCATGGGTGCTCTCATTCGATTCCGTCCCTCTCAGCCGTCCGTGCGCAAGGTTTCGTGCAGTTCCTGCAGCGCCCACACCGGGCCGCTGCCGCGATAGTCCAGAGAATGCAGCAAGGCCCGGGCACCGGCAACCGTGGTCGAATAGGTGACACGCTGCTGCAGCGCCTCGCGCCGGATCGAGAACGAGTCCGCGATCGCCTGGCGCCCCTCGGTGGTGTTGACGATGTAGGAGATCTCGCCGTTCTTGATCAGGTCGACGATGTGCGGCCGGCCCTCGAGCACCTTGTTGACCTGCTCGCAGTCGATGCCGTGCTCGCGCAACCAGCTGGCGGTGCCCGCGGTGGCGACGATCGCGTAGCCACGCTCCACCAGGTCGCGCGCCACCGGCAGCACCCGCTGCTTGTCCGGATCGCGTACCGAGACGAAGGCCTTGCCGCCGGCCGGCGGGGCCTTGATGTTGGCCGCCTCCTGCGCGCGCGCGAACGCGGCGCCGAAGTTCCGGCCCACGCCCATCACCTCGCCGGTCGAACGCATCTCCGGGCCGAGGATCGGGTCGACGCCCTGGAACTTGGCGAACGGGAAGATCGCCTCCTTGACCGAGAAGTAGTCGGGCACGATCTCGCGCGTGGCGCCCTGCTCGGCCAGGGTCTTGCCGGCCATGCAGCGCGCCGAGATCTTGGCCAGCGCCAGGCCCGTCGCCTTGGACACGAACGGCACCGTGCGCGATGCGCGCGGATTGACTTCCAGCAGGAAGATCACGTGCTCGCCGTCGTCCCCGAGCTGCACCGCGAACTGGGTGTTCATCAGCCCGATCACATCCAGCGCGCGCGCGAGCGCGACCACCTGTTCGCGCAACTGCGCCTGGACTTCGGCGGGCAGCGAGTACGGCGGCAGCGAGCACGACGAGTCGCCCGAATGCACGCCGGCCTCCTCGATGTGCTCCATCACGCCGCCGATCAGCACGTTGCCTTCACGATCGGCGATCACGTCGATGTCGACTTCCACCGCGTTGTCGAGGAAGCGGTCGAGCAGCACCGGCGAATCGTTCGACACCTTGACCGCGTCGCGCATGTAGCGGGCGAGGTCGACATCGGCGTGCACCACCTCCATCGCGCGGCCGCCGAGTACGTAGCTCGGGCGCACCACCAGCGGGTAGCCGATCTCCCGCGCCAGCACCAGCGCCTCGTCTGCGCTGCGGGCGGTCCGATTCGGCGGCTGCCGCAGGCCGAGCCGTTCGACCAGCTGCTGGAAGCGCTCGCGGTCCTCCGCCAGGTCGATCGACTCGGGCGAAGTGCCGATGATCGGCACGCCGTTGGCTTCGAGCGCGCGCGCGAGCTTGAGCGGAGTCTGGCCGCCGTACTGCACGATCACGCCCTTGGGCTTCTCCAGCTCGACGATCTCCAGCACGTCCTCGAGCGTGAGCGGCTCGAAGTACAGGCGGTCGGAGGTGTCGAAGTCGGTCGAGACGGTCTCCGGGTTGCAGTTGACCATGATGGTCTCGTACCCGTCCTCGCGCAGCGCCAGCGCGGCGTGCACGCAGCAGTAGTCGAACTCGATGCCCTGCCCGATCCGGTTCGGTCCGCCGCCCAGGACCATGATCTTGTCGCGATCGGTCGGCTCGGCTTCGCACTCGTCCTCGTAGGTCGAGTACAGGTAGGCGGTGCTGGTGGCGAACTCGGCCGCGCAGGAGTCGACGCGCTTGTACACCGGGCGCACGCCGTGCGCGCGCCGCAGCGCCCGCACCGCCTGTTCGTCGCTGCCGACCAGCTGCGAGAGCCGGGCGTCGGAGAAACCCATGCGCTTGAGCGCGCGCAGGCGCGCGCCGCCGAGCGCGTCGATCCCGGCCGCCGCCACTTCGCCCTCGACCGCGATGATCTCCTCGATCTGGTCGAGGAACCAGGGATCCACGAACGACAGCGCGTGCACCTCTTCCACCGACAGCCCGGCGCGGAACGCGTCGGCGAGGTAGAACAGCCGCTCCGGGCCAGGCTCCTTCACCTCGCGCCGCAACGTCGCCAGGTCGGTCTCGTCGGCCAGGTCCAGGCCGGTGGGATCGAAGCCGACCTTGCCGGTCTCCAGCCCGCGCAGCGCCTTCTGCACCGACTCCTGGAAGGTGCGGCCCATCGCCATCACCTCGCCGACCGACTTCATCTGCGTGGTCAGGCGCGCATCGGCCTGCGGGAACTTCTCGAACGCGAAGCGCGGGATCTTGGTGACGACGTAGTCGATAGACGGCTCGAACGAGGCCGGGGTGCGGCCACCTGTGATCTCGTTGCGCAATTCGTCGAGCGTGTAGCCCACCGCCAGCTTGGCCGCGACCTTGGCGATCGGGAAGCCTGTGGCCTTGGACGCCAGGGCCGAGGACCGCGACACGCGCGGATTCATCTCGATCACGACCACGCGGCCGGTCTGGGCGTTGATCCCGAACTGCACGTTGGAGCCGCCGGTATCCACGCCGATCTTGCGCAGCACCGCGATCGAGGCATCGCGCAGGCGCTGGTATTCCTTGTCGGTCAGGGTCTGCGCCGGGGCGACGGTGATGCTGTCGCCGGTGTGCACGCCCATCGGGTCGAGGTTTTCGATCGAGCAGACGATGATGCAGTTGTCCGCGGTGTCGCGGACCACCTCCATCTCGAACTCCTTCCAGCCCAGCACCGATTCCTCGACCAGCACTTCGCCCACCGGCGAGAGCTCGAGCCCGCGCTTGACGATGTCCTCGAACTCCTCGCGGTTGTAGGCGATGCCGCCCCCGGATCCGCCCAGGGTGAAACTCGGGCGGATGATGGTCGGATAGCCGACGCGGGTCTGGATGTCGACCGCCTGCTCGAACGAGCGCGCCACCTCGGCCTTCGGGCATTCCAGGCCGATCTCGCCCATCGCAACCCGGAACAGCTCGCGGTCCTCGGCCATCATGATGGCCTCGCGCTTGGCGCCGATCAGCTCGACGCCGTACTTCTCCAGCACGCCGTTGTCGGCCAGGTCGAGCGCGCAGTTGAGCGCGGTCTGCCCGCCCATCGTCGGCAGCAGCGCGTCGGGCTTCTCCTTGGCGATGATCTTCTCGACCGTCTGCCAGTTGATCGGTTCGATGTAGACCGCGTCGGCCATGTCCGGGTCGGTCATGATCGTGGCCGGGTTGCTGTTGACCAGGACCACGCGGAAGCCTTCCTCGCGCAGCGCCTTGCAGGCCTGCGCACCGGAGTAGTCGAACTCGCACGCCTGCCCGATCACGATCGGCCCGGCGCCGATGATCAGCACGGTCTTGATGTCGGTGCGCCTGGGCATCAGTTGCTTCCTGCGGAGTGGTTCGACATGGACGCCACGAAGCGGTCGAACAGCGGTGAGACGTCGTGCGGGCCCGGCGAGGCTTCCGGGTGGCCCTGGAACGAGAACGCGGGCGCGTCGGTCAGCTCGATGCCCTGGTTGGTGCCGTCGAACAGCGAGCGGTGGGTGACGCGCACGTTGGCCGGCAGCGTCGATTCGTCCACCGCGAAGCCGTGGTTCTGCGAGGTGATCATCACCCGGCCGCTGTCGAGGTCCTGCACCGGATGGTTCGCGCCGTGGTGGCCGTGCGGCATCTTCGAGGTCCTGGCGCCCGCGGCCAGTCCCAGCAACTGGTGGCCCAGGCAGATGCCGAACAGCGGCACCTTCCGCGCGACGAACGTGCGGATCGCGGCGATGGCGTAGTCGCAGGGTTCCGGATCGCCAGGACCGTTGGACAGGAACACCCCGTCGGGGCGCATCGCCATCACTTCTTCGGCCGGCGTCTGCGCGGGGACCACGGTGAGCTCGCATCCGCGTTCGGCGAGCATGCGCAGGATGTTGTGCTTCACGCCGTAGTCGTAGGCGACCACCCTGAACTTCGGCGGCGTGGCCCCGAACGCGTTCGTGTCGAGATCCAGCGAGCCTTCGGTCCAGGCATACGTCTTCGCGGTGCTGACTTCCTTCGCCAGGTCCATGCCCTTGAGGCCGGGGAACTTGCGCGCGGCCTCCAGCGCCTTGTCCACGTCGACCTCGCCGGCCATCAGCGCGCCGTTCTGCGATCCGCGATCGCGCAGCAGGCGGGTGAGCTTGCGGGTGTCGATCCCCGAGATCGCGACCAGCCCGCGCGCGCGCAGCCATTCCGGCAACGCGACCTCGCTGCGCCAGTTGCTGGGCCGGCGCGGCACGTCGCGCACGATCAGGCCACAGGCCCAGACCTTGCGGGCTTCGTCGTCCTGGTCCGTGCAGCCGGTGTTGCCGATGTGCGGATAGGTGAGCGTCACCAGCTGGCGCGCGTACGAGGGATCGGTGAGCACTTCCTGGTAGCCGGTCATGGCGGTGTTGAACACCACCTCGCCGACCGACAGGCCGTTCGCGCCCACGGAAACGCCCTCGAATACGGTGCCGTCTTCGAGGACGAGGATTGCGGTTTCGGTCACTGGCTTCGCCTACGTGAGGTTGCAAAAAACCGCCGGAGCGGGCGGAACCGGTCCGGAGGCGGGGGGAATCAGGCGAGCGGGAATGATACCGGGCGACGGCCGAAAAGGAAAACCCGCTGTACAAGCCCCGGGACGCAGGCTAAGTTGATTCCGGCGGCGAAAGCCGTGCGCCCGGGGGGGCCATGAACGACAAGACCGTGTATGCCAAGACGCCCGCCGGGCAACAGGAAATCGGGGAGCGCAAGGCGGGCCTGGACATCCGCCAGCGGCGGTTGCTGATCCTGGTCGACGGCCAACGCAGCGTGGCCGAGCTGCGTGGCGTATCGGGGTTCCCGGACGCCCTGGCGCTGCTGGAAGGGCTGCAGGCCCATGGCCTGGTGGTGTCCACCGGCGGTCCTGCGGCGGCGGCCCCCGCCCCTGCCGCATCGAAACCCGCCGCCGTGCCGGCCGGGCCGCCCACCACCACCGCCGACCTGCGCGAACGTGGCCGCCGGGCGGCACGCGCGGTCAGCGATCTGCTCGGACCGATGGGCGAGGACCTCGCGATGCGGCTGGAGGAAGTGAAGTCGGCCGAGGCGCTCGAGGACCTGCTCACGCGCTCGCGGCGGATGCTGGGCGAGGTCCGCGGCAAGTCCGCGGTCGCACGCTTCGAGCAACTGCTCGAACAAGACTAGTCCGGCTCAGTCGAACAGCAGCTGGCGCAGCCCGTAGCGTCCCGGGGGGCGCCGCACCAGCCTGATCGCCGCCTGCAGCGCGCCCTGCGCGAAGATGTCGCGGTTGCCTGCGCGATGGACCAGCTCGATCCGTTCGCCCATGGTCGCGAACTGCACCAGGTGTTCGCCGACGATGTCGCCCGCGCGCAGGCTTGCGTAGCGCGGCGTGGCACCGCCGCGAGACGCGGACGCGCCCAGCGCCAGCGCGGTGCCGGAAGGCGCATCGCGCTTGTGCGCGTGGTGCGATTCGACGATGTCGCAGTCCCAGCCCGGGAGCGCCGTCGCCGCGCGCTCGACCAGTTCGTCCAGCACCGCGACGCCGACGCTGAAGTTGGCCTGCCACAGCACCGGGATACGGCCGGCGGCGGCATCGAGCGCGGCGCGCTGTGCATCGGACAGGCCGGTGGTGCCGGACACCAGCGCCGCGCCGCGCGCCTCGCAAAGGGCGCGGACGGCATCGAAGCCTTCTGGCAGGCTGAAATCGACCGCGACATCGAACGCCGGCGTGCCCGCAAGCTCGGACGCGGCGAAATGCGGCGTCCCGTCGACCACGCGCTGGCCGACCGAACGCTGGACCGCGGCCACCACGCTCACGTCCTTCATGCCCGACGCAAGCCGCAGCAGCGCCTGCCCCATGCGGCCGGAGGCACCGTGGACCAGTATTCGTACGGGTTTGTCCATGGCCGCAGGCTAGCCGTGCGCGCCACCCGCCGACAAGCCCCTCGCTGCCCGGGCGAAGCCGATCAGGTCAGCTGCGGCGCCCCGATGAAGTAGCCCTGCCCGCACGCCACGCCGATCCGCCGCAACGTCCGCGACTCGGCGTCGGTTTCGACACCCTCCGCGACCAGGGTCGCCTGCGTGCCTTCGGCGAAGGTACACAGCGCCGCGATCAGCGACTGCAGCCGCGGACGGAGGTCGACGCCGCGCACCAGGCTCATGTCGAGCTTGATGATGTCGGGCGCGAGCGTGAGCACGTGTCGCAGGCTGGAGAAGCCGGCGCCGGTATCGTCCACCGCGATGCGGAAGCCGCGCGCCTGCAACGCCGACAGCCGGGCGGCAAGCCTCGGGTAGTCCTCGACCGCGGTGTGCTCGGTGATCTCGAGCACGATCCGGGCCGGATCGACATCGCCCAGCACCTGGTCGAGCGCGTCGCTGCACGCGACCTCGGGCGATACGTTCAACGAAAGGTAGGCGTCACCGGCCGGCAGCGGGTCGGCCAGCGCCGCGCGCAGCGCCGCCAGTTCCAGTTCCACGCTCCGCCCGCAGCGGGCGGCATCCCGGAACCAGGTGTCGGTCGGCAGGCCGTATTCCTCCGGAAACCTCGCCAGCGCTTCCCAGCCGACGACGGTACCGTCCGTCATGCGGACGATCGGCTGCCTCGCCACGCGCAGGCGACCGTCGCGCAGCAGCCGGGTCAGGCGCCGCCGGGCCGCTTCGTCCCCGCTGTCGCGATCGGCTCGGTTCCCCGCACCGGCGGCGACTTCCGCCTCCCGGCGCGAGGCTTCGACCGCACGATGCAGGCTGGCGCCGGCGAGCGTGGCCAGGTGCTCGAGCGCGAGCGTTTCCGCGGGGCCGAAACAATGCGGCTCGCGCGAGGCGACCTTGAGCACGCCGACGGGCTGGTCGCCGAACTGCAGCGGCACGACCACCATCGAGCGCAGTCCCACGCGCCGGCAGGCGTCGCGATCGACCCGCGCGTCCTGCTCGCTGTCGTCGCAGCGCAGCAAGCAGCCGCGCTCCATGCTCAGGCCCGACAGGCTGCCGGCGACGGGAATGCGCAGTCCCAGTTGCGCTTCCGCCATGCCGGAAGCGAACCAGTAGACCATCGCATCGCCGTCGCGGATCTCCAGGACGGCGCCTCCGGCGCCGGTCAGTTCCTGTGCGTGCAGGGTCAGCGCGGCCAGCACGTCCGACGGGCCGGGCCCGGAGGCCATGATCGCGCCCTGCGCCTCGACCACCCGCGTCAACAGCGACAGCGCCTCCGCATCCGACAGGCCGGTGCCCGCGTCCTGTGCGGCGCGCCGACGACGCTTTTCGACAAGCAACTGCATGGCCGCCTGCTTCCTTGGCATCCTCCGCCCCCCCTTGCGGGCGCCACGCATGCGGCGCCCATCGCGGACAGGCCGACCCTCCCACCGGCATGGTGGGCTGTCAAGTTGCAGGGCCGCATTGCCCGACTGCCGGCCGGTCGCCCCCGAACGCGGCGGGGAGACGCTGCATCAGGAGGTCATGCGCTCCCAGAAGCCGCGCACGCCGTCGACGAAGGTGCTGGATTTCGGCGAATGCCGACGCGCACCGTCGCCGACGAAGGTGGCCTCGAACCTGTCGAGCAGGTCGCGCTGTTCGGGCGTCAGGTTGACCGGCGTTTCGACCACCACCTTGCAGTACAGGTCGCCCGGCGCGCGGCTGCGCACCGACTTCACGCCCTTGTCGCGCAGGCGGAAGACCCGGCCGGTCTGGGTTTCGGCGGGAACCCGGATCTCCGCCTCGCCGCCGAGGGTCGGCACGCGCACCGCGTCGCCCAGCGCGGCCTGCGAAAAGCGGATCGGCACTTCGCAGTGCAGGTCGTCGCCGTCGCGTTCGAAGATCGGGTGCGGACGCACCCGGACCTCCACGTACAGGTCCCCGGGAGACGAACCGGCCGGGCCGGCCTCGCCCTCCCCCGCCAGGCGGATGCGATCGCCGTTGTCGACGCCCGCCGGGATCTTCACCGAGAGCACCTTCTCCTCCTCGACGCGGCCATTGCCGTGACAGGTCTTGCAGGGGTTGGCGATGGTCTGGCCGCGTCCGTGGCAATGCGGGCACGGTTGCTGCATCGAGAAGATGCCGCGCTGGAAGCGCACCTGGCCGCGTCCGTGGCAGGTGCCGCAGGTCTCGAGCTTGCGGTCTTCCGAGCCGGTGCCGGCGCAGTCGCCGCATTCGGCCAGGGTCGGGATCTCGATGCGCTTCTCCAGGCCGGCCACGGCTTCCTCGAGATCGAGTTCCATCACGTAGCCGACGTCGGCACCGCGCCGCGGCCCGCCACGCGCGCCGCCACCGCCGAAGATGTTGCCGAAGATGTCGCCCATGTCGGCGCCACCGAAGCCGCCGGGGCCCGCGTTGCCGCCGCCCATGCCGTGCTCGAACGCGGCGTGGCCGTGCTGGTCGTAGAGGCGGCGCTTGCCGCCGTCGGACAGCACCTCGTAGGCTTCCTTGCACTCCTTGAAGCGCATCTCGGCCTCGTGGTCGCCCGGATTGCGGTCCGGGTGGAACTTCATCGCGCAGCGGCGATAGGCCTTCTTCAGGTCCTCCTCGCTGGCATCGCGCGGGACGCCGAGGGCTTCGTAGTAGTCGCGTTTCATGGAGACGGGATTCGTGATTCGTTATTGGTGATTCGGAACGGCGAAAGCGGACTCCAGGGGATCGTGATGGAAAAAGCGGAGCCGAAACCCCGCTTCTTCCAATCACCAGTCACCAATCACCAATCACTGCTTCTTCTCGTCGTCCTTGACCTCGGTGAACTCCGCGTCGACCACGTCGTCGTTGTTCGACGCCGCCGGACCGCCGGCATCGGCGCCCGGCTGCTGTGCGGCCGCGGCGGCCGCGAACAGCGCCTGCGCGGCCTCTTCCAGTCCCCTGGTCTTGGCCTCGATCTGGCCCTTGTCGTCGCCCTTCATCGCGGTCTCGACCTCGGCGATCGCGCCCTCGACACGACCGATGACGTCGCCCGGCACCTTGTCGCCGTTGTCCTTGATCGCGCTGCGCGCGCTGTGGATCAACGCGTCGGCCTGGTTGCGGGCGCCGACCAGTTCCTGGAACTTCTTGTCCTCCTCGCGATGCGCTTCGGCATCGGCGACCATGCGCTGGATCTCGTCGTCCGACAGGCCGGAACCGGCCTTGATCTCGACCTTCTGCTCCTTGCCGGTCTTCTTGTCCTTGGCCGTCACGTGGACGATGCCGTTGGCGTCGATGTCGAACGACACCTCCACCTGCGGCATGCCGCGCGGCGCGGCGTCGATGCCGGTCAGGTCGAAGCGGGCCAGCGACTTGTTGTAGCGGGCCTGCTCGCGCTCGCCCTGCAGCACGTGCACGGTCACCGCGGACTGGTTGTCCTCGGCGGTGGAGAAGGTCTGCGAGGCCTTGGTCGGCACCGTCGTGTTCTTCTCGATGATCTTGGTGAACACGCCGCCCAGGGTCTCGATGCCCAGGCTGAGCGGGGTCACGTCCAGCAGCAGCACGTCCTTGACGTCGCCGGCCAGCACGCCGCCCTGCACCGCGGCGCCGATCGCCACGGCCTCGTCCGGGTTGACGTCCTTCTTCGGCTCCTTGCCGAAGAACTCGCTCACCGCCGCCTGCACCCGCGGCATGCGGGTCTGGCCACCCACGAGGATGACCTCGGCGATGTCGCTGGCGCGCAGGCCGGCATCGTTGAGCGCGACCTTGCACGGGTCGATGGTCTTCTTCACCAGGTCGTCCACCAGCGCCTCGAGCTTGGCCCGGGTGAGCTTGATGTTCAGGTGCTTCGGGCCCGACGCGTCGGCGGTGACGTACGGCAGGTTGACCTCGGTCTGCTGCGCGCTGGACAGTTCGATCTTGGCGCGCTCGGCCGCGTCCTTCAGGCGCTGCAGGGCCAGCGGATCCTTGCGCAGGTCGATCCCCTGGTCCTTCTGGAACTCCTCGACCAGGTAATCGATCACGCGCTTGTCGAAGTCCTCGCCGCCGAGGAAGGTGTCGCCGTTGGTGGCCAGCACCTCGAACTGCTTCTCGCCATCGACTTCGGCGATCTCGATGATCGACACGTCGAAGGTGCCGCCACCGAGGTCGTAGACCGCGATCTTGCGGTCGCCACCGGCCTTGTCCAGGCCGTAAGCCAGCGCCGCGGCGGTCGGCTCGTTGATGATGCGCTTGACGTCGAGGCCGGCGATCCTGCCGGCGTCCTTGGTCGCCTGGCGCTGGCTGTCGTTGAAGTAGGCCGGGACCGTGATGACGGCCTCGGTGACCTTCTCGCCCAGGTAATCCTCGGCGGTCTTCTTCATCTTCTCGAGAATGCGCGCGGACACTTCCTGCGCCGAGAGCTTCCTGCCGTCGCTGGTCGCGACCCAGGCATCGCCGTTGTCGTGCTCTATGATCGCGTACGGCACCAGGTCGAGGTCCTTCTTGACCTCGGCGTCGCCGAACTTGCGGCCGATCAGGCGCTTGACCGCGTAGAAGGTGTTCTTGGGGTTGGTGACGGCCTGGCGCTTGGCGCTCGCGCCGACCAGCACTTCGCCGTCCTTGGTGTAGGCCACGATCGACGGCGTGGTGCGGTCGCCCTCGCTGTTCTCGATGACCTTGGCCTTGCCGCCGTCCATGATCGCCACGCACGAATTGGTCGTGCCGAGGTCGATGCCGATGATCTTTGCCATGATGGTTCCCTCTGGAATCTGGTCTGGTGGGCGGCGCTGCCGCCGATGACGCGTATCTGGGGCTGCCGCGACGGCGCTTCAAGCGTCGCCGGGCGGATGTTTCAGGATCAGTCGTGCTTGGCCACGGCGACGAGCGCCGGGCGCAGCAGCTGTTCGTTGAGGATGTAGCCCTTCTGGAACACCTGGACGACCGCCCCCGGGGCCACGTCCGCGGTCTCGACCGCACTCATCGCCTGGTGGCGGTCGGGATCGAAACCGTCGCCGGGCGCCGGGGCGACCTCGACCAGGCCGGCGTTCTCGCAGACCCGCGTGAGTTCGCGCAGGGTCAGCACCACCCCGTCGCGCAGCGGGTCCTCGGCGGGGGCGGTGTTGAGCGCGGCCTCGAGGCTGTCGAACACCGGCAGCAGTTCGCCCAGCAACTGCTTGTTGGCGAAGCGGCAGGCGTTGCGCACGTCGCGCTCGAGGCGCTTGCGCTGGTTCTCGATGTCGGCGCGGTCGAGCAGCGACTGCGCGCGAAGCTGTTCAAGTTCGGCCTCGAGGGCCTGGATCCGGCCTTCGGCGCCGTGTTCTTCCTCGGCCGCGGTGGCGGCGTCCTGCATGGGTTCGGTGGTCATGTCCTGGCGTTGGCTGGGCGGTCGTCTGGCCGCCGACCCGCCAGCTATGGGGCCGGCGGTTCCGGATTCAAGGCGGCGCCGAGCACGTCGGCGGCCGCCTGCACCACCGGGATCACGCGTTCGTAGGCCATCCGTGTGGGGCCGATCACGCCCAGCACCCCCAGCACCCTGCCGCCGGCGCCGTAGGGCGCGGTCACCAGGGAGACACCCTCCAGCGGCGCCAGCCCGGTCTCCTCGCCGATGAAGATGCGCACGCCGGGCGCCCGGATCGTGCGCTCCAGCAACTGCAGGATCTCGCGCTTTCGGGCGAATGCCTCGAACAGCTCGCGCAGGCGGTCGAGGTCGGACAGGTCCTGCACCCCGATCAGCCGGGTCTGGCCGGCGACCAGCATGTCGTCGCTGTCGGCCGGGGCCAGGGCCTGCTCGGCCAGTTCCACCGTGTGCGAGAGCAGCGCTTCCATCTCGTCGCGCGCGGCCTGCAACTCGTGCACCAGGGTGGCGCGGATCTCGGCCACCGGCCGCCCGGCGAAGTGCGCATTCAGGTAGTTGGCGACCCGCTCCAGTTCGGAACCGTCGTAGGGGCGGCGGGTCTGGATGATGCGGTTCTGCACGTCATGGTCGGCGAACACCAGGATCGCCATCACCCGCTGCCCGTCGAGCGGCACGAAATCGATGTGGCGGAAGGCGAACTGTTCGCGCCTGGGCACCGACACCACGCCGACGAAATGGGTCATCGCCGAGACCAGTTCCGAGGCGCTGCCGAGCAGCGACTGGGTGGTCCCCGAACCGCCGGCCAGTTCGCCGCGCAGCCGCGCCATCTCCGCATTGGGCAGCGGCTGCACCTGCAGCAGCGAATCGACGAACACCCGGTAGCCCTGGGCGGTGGGGATCCGTCCGGCCGAGGTATGCGGCGCCGACAGCAGCCCCTGGTCCTCGAGGTCGGCGAGGATGTTGCGGATCGTCGCCGGACTCACGTCCAGTCCCGAATGGCGGGCCAGGGTCTGCGAGCCCACCGGCCCGCCGTCGCGGATGTGCCGCGCGATCAGCGTGCGCAGCAGTTGCCGCGCGCGCGGGTCGAGGTGGGTACGGGGCGGAGGGACGGCCATCGCCGCGATTAGATCGCCGATCGTCCGTGCGGAGCAAGCGACGGGGGATTCCGCCCTGCGCAAGCCGGCCGGCAGCCGGGCGGCCCGCGGCGAAGGTGCCACGGGTGCGCGGCAGGGCGAGGGCCGGAGTGCACGCGACACCCGGACGACCATGCGGCCTCGCCGCGCCGATCCCCGGTCCGGCGCGGACTGCGCGCTGCCCGCATTGCGTCTCGGCGGTTGAGAACGCGCGCACTACAATGCCCGACCATGCTCAGGCGCCTCACCCTTCGCGATTTCGCCGTCGTCTCGGCCTCCGAACTCGAATTCGGCCCGGGCATGACGGTGATTTCCGGCGAGACCGGCGCCGGCAAATCGCTGCTGGTCGACGCGCTCGGCTTCCTGTCCGGCCTGCGCGCCGACGCCGGCATGGTCCGGCATGGCGCGGCGCGCGCGGAACTGCATGCCGACTTCGACCCCGCCGACGCGCCGGCCGCGCTCGACTGGCTGCGCGAGCAGGAGTTCGACGACGGACAGGCCTGCACCCTGCGTCGGACCCTGCGCGCCGACGGCGGTTCGCGCGCGTGGATCAACGGCCGGCCCGCGACCCTGTCGCAGCTCTCGCAACTGGCGGGGCTGCTGGTCGAGATCCACGGCCAGCACGAACACCAGGCGCTGCTGGAAAAGTCCAGCCAGCTCGCCCTGCTCGACGCCTTCGGCCGTCACGACGCGCCCCTGGCGGCGGTGCGCGAGGCGGCCGCACGCTGGAGCGCCCTGCTGCGCGAGCGCGATGCGCTGTCCAGGACCGGCGACGTGTCCGAGCGGATCGACTGGCTGCAGCACCAGCTCGGCGAGCTCGAGCGGGAGGACCTCCGCCCCGAGGCGCTGGAGACGCTGGTCGCGGGACACCGCCGGCATGCGCACGCGGCCAGCCTGATCGCGGCCTGCGATGAAACGCTGTCGGGCCTGTCCGGAGACGACGAAGGCCCGTCGCTCGAGCGGCGCCTGCAGCAGCTGCGCGGCGGCCTGTCGCGCGAGCGTGCGCACGAGCCCAGGCTGGAGGAAGTCGACGCCATGCTCGAGTCGGCCGCGATCCAGATCGACGAGGCCGCGCTGCTGCTGCAGCGCGTGCGCGACGACCTCGACCTGGATCCGGTCCGGTTCGAGGCGATGGACGCCACCCTGGCGCGTCTGCACGAACTGGCGCGCAAGCACCGGGTCGCGCCGGAGGCGCTGGCCGACACCCGGGCCGCGTTCGCTGCCGAACTCGAATCGCTGCGCGAGGCCGGCACGCGGCTGCAGGTGCTCGATGGCGAGATCACGACCGCCGCCGGCGCATGGCGCGAGGCCGCCGACGCCCTGGGCCTGGCACGCGCTGCGACCGCCGGACGCCTGTCCCAGGCCACCACCGGGCTGATCGGCGAACTCGGGATGGGTGGCGGCCGCTTCGAGGTGGCGCTGGAGCCGGTCGATCGCGACCGCCCCGACCCGCAGGGCGGCGAGCGCGTCGAATTCCTGGTCTCGGCCAACGCCGGGCAGCCGCCCAGGCCGCTGCGGCGCGTGGCGTCGGGCGGTGAGCTCTCGCGCGTCTCGCTGGCGATCGAGGTCGCCGCGCTCGGCTCGGACGCGGTGCCGACGATGGTGTTCGACGAGGTGGACTCGGGCATCGGTGGCGCGGTCGCGGAGATCGTCGGCCAGAAGCTGCGTGCGCTCGGCGACAGCCGCCAGGTGCTGTGCGTCACCCACCTGCCGCAGGTCGCCGCCCAGGGCCATGCCCATTACCGGGTCAGCAAGGCCGACCGCGACGGCCTCACCCACAGTGCGGTGCAGCGCCTCGATGCGAAGCAGCGCCAGGAGGAACTGGCGCGGATGCTCGGCGGGGTCGAGGTCTCGAAGGAAGCGCGGGCGGCGGCGAAGCGGCTGCTCGGGAACGCCGGCTGAGGCAACCCGCCCGGCGGCTTTCCGCTGGCGTCGCCGCCGTCGGGGAATCCTTGCGGCGGGGGCGCCCGAGGGCGCGCCGTGGAACGGAATGACCGGGCCCGATGCGCCCGATGCGCGCGCTGCGTCCGGACCCGGGCTCAGCGCTTCCTGCGCACGTACAGCACCAGCGAATGCTCGTCGAGCGCATAGCCATGCTCGCCGGCGATCTTGTTGAGCAGGGCCACGATCTCGGGGCTCTCGAACTCGGTGATGTGGCCGGTGCCGACGTCGACCATGTGGTAGTGGTGGTCGCCGCGGTCGATCTCGTACAGGGCGTGGCCGCCCTCGAAGTTGTGCTTGACCACGAGGCCGGCGGCCTCGAACTGGGTCAGGACGCGATACACGGTGGCCAGGCCGATCTCGTCGCCCTGCTCGAGCAGCTGCCGGTAGATGTCCTCGGCGGTCATGTGCTGGCGCGGGGTCTTGAGTTCGAGCAGCTCGAGGATGCGCATCCGCGGATGCGTCACCTTCAGCCCGGCCTTGCGCAAATCCATCGATTCCATGGGGTCTCCGTTCACGGGCGGTTTAGCGCCAGCTGCCTGGACGCCGGTCGCGATGCGCGCGGTGGAGTGTATCATCGCGCCACCCCAGCCGATCCTCGCAGGCCCCTGCTTCATGCCCATGTCCCGCATCGCGCTCGCCCTCCTGATCGCCATGGCCACCGCCGGCTGCGGCATGCTCTACAAGCAGCCGATCTACCAGGGCAACCTCATCGAGAAGTCGGCCATCGACCAGCTCCAGGTCGGCATGGACAAGCAGCAGGTGCTGACCCTGCTCGGCACCCCGTCGATCGCCGATCCGTTCCACCACCAGCGCTGGGACTACACCGCGACCCAGCGGCTCAACCGCCGCGGCCACACCGAGGTCAGGAACATGACCCTGTGGTTCGAGAACGACCAGCTGGCGAAGTGGGAAGGCGAGTACTTCGCCGAGCAGGACAAGGAGTTGTCCGAGCGCATGCGCCGCTTCGGCAACCTGCCCAAGGAAAAGGGCAACCAGCAGCGCCGCTAGCGCGCCGGCTTGTCCGCCTGCGCACGGGCGCGGCGGCGCCGGTTGTCCTTCGGATCCGCCAGCAGCGGCTCCAGCAGTTCCAGCCTGTCCCCGTGGTGCAGCGGCGCGTCCCGCGTGGTGCGCTCGCCGTGGATGGCATAGCCCGCGAGTCCGGCCTGCGCGATCCTGGTCGCCGCCAGCGCGTCGGCGACGTTCGCGCCTTCCGGCAGATCGAGCTCCTGCGCTTCGAAACGCTCGCGCCAGGCCCTGATCACCTGTACGCGCACGTCAGGCCTCGGTGTCGGCCACGCGCACGAAGTCGTCGACCATGCGGTCGGCCAGCCCGCGCAGCCCCAGCGACAGCACCGGCAGCATCAGGCTGCTCTGCGGCTCGAAGTCGAGCGACAGCGAGACCTTGCACGCGGCCTCGTCCAGCGCGTGGAACTGCCAGCGTCCCCGCAACCGCCTGAACGGCCCGTCGTGCAGGTCCATGTCGATGTGGTGCGGCGGCGAGAGCGTGTTCTCGGTGGTGAACCAGGTCCGGAAGCCGCCGATCCCGAGTTCGAGCCTGGCGAGGACCCGCGCGTCCCCCGCCTCCAGCACCTCGGCGTGCTCGCACCATTCGAAGCGGCGGGGATAGGCGGCGATGTCGTTCACCAGGGCGAACATCCGGTTCACGGAGTGTTCCACCAGCGCGCTGCGTTCGATCGTGGGCATGTGGCTCGCGTACGTGACCGGCTTCGGGGACAATGGCGGCATGGCCAAGCAGAGCGGCAAGGATAAGGCAAACGGCGACCGCACCATCGCCCTCAACAAGCGCGCGCGCCACGATTACCACCTCGAGCAGCGATTCGAGGCGGGCATGGCCCTCCAGGGCTGGGAGCTCAAGGCGATCCGCGCCGGCCGCGCGAACATCGGCGAGAGTTACGCGGTCGTGCGCGACGGCGAACTGTACCTGTTCGGGGCCCAGATCACGCCGCTGATCCAGGCCTCCACGCACGTCGTCGCCGACGCCCACCGCACCCGCAAGCTGTTGTTGCACCGGCGCGAGATCGACAACCTGATCGGCCGCGTGCAGCGCGACGGCTACACCCTGGTGCCGACCGCGCTGTACTGGAAGGGCAACAAGGTCAAGGCCGAACTGGCGCTGGCGAAGGGCAAGCAGAGCCACGACAAGCGGCAGGTGGCGAAGGATCGGGACTGGGCCCGCGACAAGCAGCGCGTGATGCGGGCGCACAACCGGCACGCCTGACCTCGATTCCTGCAAGCGGGTATCCATGCGCGCGGCGGCGCGAGATGCATGCGCTGCCGCCCGGGGGTCGCGCGCGGCGCGGCCCGCGACAAGCAACGCGTGATGCGGGCGCACAACCGGCACGCCTGACCTCGATTCCTGCAAGCGGGTATCCATGCGCGCGGCGGCGCGAGATGCATGCGCTGCCGCCCGGGGGTCGCGCGCGGCGCGGCACACGGCAGGCAGGCGTGATTCACTTGCCGGCAAGCGCTTGCCTGAAGGCGTGGCGCCCCTCAGCCTTCCGCGTTCGCCGCCTCGGCCCGCGCCGGCAACGTGAACCGGAACGTCGCGCCCCGCCCCACCGCCCCCTCGGCGCGGATCGTGCCGCCATGGCGTTCGACGATCCGCTTCACCGTGGCCAGGCCGATGCCATGGCCTTCAAACTCGTCGGCGCCATGCAGCCGCTGGAACGGCCGGAACAGCTTCGACGCATAGGCCGGGTCGAAACCCGCGCCGTTGTCCCGAACGAAGAACTCCACCATGCCCGGCATGGCCCCGTCCCCGGCAGCGCGGCCGAATTCGATGCGCGCATGTTCCGTCCCGCCGGTGAACTTCCAGGCGTTGCCCAGCAGGTTCTGCAGCAGGTTGCGAAGCAGCGCCACGTCGCCGCCGGCCTCGAGCCCGGGTTCGACCACCGTCTCGACCCGTCGCGACGGATCGGACTGCTGCAGTTCGGCAAGGCATTCGCCGGCCAGGCCACTGAGGTCCACGTCGGTGCGCCGCAGCGGCTCGCGCGCGATACGCGATATCTTCAGCAGCGCATCGATCAGCTCGTCCATGCGGTTGGCGGCATTGCGCACCCGCGCCAGATAATCGATCCCGTCCGCGCCGATCGAGCCGCCGAACCGTTCTCCGAGCAGCCGGCTGAAGCCCTCCACGGTCCGTAGCGGCGCGCGCAGGTCGTGCGAGACGCTGTAGGCGAACGACTCCAGCTCGTGGTTGGCCAGGGTCAGTTCCCGCGTGCGTTGCTCCACCCGCGCCTCCAGCGTGCGGTTGAGCATGCGCACCTCGCGCTCCGCGCGCAGGCGATCGGTAACGTCGTCCACCTGCACCAGGGCGGCGACGTCGCTGCCGACATCGCCCGGCACCGGCGAATGCACCAGTTGCACGAGGCGGATATCGCCGTCGTTGCGGCGCAGCTGCAGGGTCAATGGCTCGGCGTGCCCGCCCGCGAGTACGGCGTCGGCGATCGGATCGACGAACTGCGCCGCGAACGCCGTACCGGGCAGGCTCTCCGGCGTGGCGCCGAGGGTGCGCGCCAGGGCCGGGTTCGCCTCGACGATGCGGCCTGCGCCGTCCAGCAGCGCGATGCCGCTGCCCGAGTAGAGCATCGCATTGCGGAAACGCTGCTCGCTGCGCCGGTACGATTCGCTCATGGCATCGGCCAGGCGCTCGGCCCGCGACTGGGTGTGCGCCAGCGCCAGCACCACCGCGAACAGCAGCAGCGACATGATCACGCCGGCGACGATGATCGCCTGGATGTTCGACGGGCGGCCCTCGGCTCCCGCCGGCGCTGGCTGCGACTGGAAATCGATGCGCCAGCGCCGGCCGTACAGGTCGAAGGTTTCGCTGTGACGCAGGCTGTCCGGGTTCGCTCCGTCGGTGAACCCGGCGTCCTCGTGGATCAGTGTCTCCCGCCCCTCGCCATCGCCGATGTCGACGATGCGCACGACCTGGCCTGCACCGAACGGCTCGAGCGCGCTGTCGATGAAGGTGCGGGCATGGAACGGCGCGTACACCCATCCGGAAATGGCCGTGCGCCTGGCCAGCGGGTTGCCCGGCTGGATCCCGTTGGCATAGACCGGGGCGTACATCAGCAGGCCGTTGCGGCGACCGTCGCCGCCGCGCTGGATCAGGTTGACCGGGGCCGTCAGGCGTACTTCGCCGGTGTCTCGCGCATCCGCCATCGCGTGGTGGCGGGTCGCCTCCGAGAACATGTCGTAGCCCAACACGCTGCGGTTGCCGATGGTCTGCGGCTCGAGCATCAGTACCGGGCCGTAGACCTCGCGTACGCCGTGCGGCCGGATCTGGAACAGCCCCTGTCCCTCCTCGCGCATGGCCAGTTGCAGCGCCTCCAGGTCCGACCGCCGCAGGTAGGGCACGTAGCCCAGTCCGAGCAGGCCGTGGAACTGGCGCTCGATGTCGAGACCACCGACGTAGTCGCGCCACTGGCGATGGGTGGGGCGCGACACCGACCAGTACAGCGACACGCCGCCACGCAGGGCGAGTTCGTAATGCAGCAGGCGCTGGCGCAGCAGCATCGCGATCTCGCCGCTCTGGGCGGCGAATTCGGCCTGCCGCGCACGCTGCTCGCGCGCGCCGGCCTCGCGCGCGTACAGCCAGACCATCAGCAGCGAGCCGACCAGCACCACCACCGCCAGCACGTAGCCGCGGCGCAGCGACGGACGGCTGCGATCGGCCCTGGCCTCCCCGGACGGACTACGCGACATGGCGCGCAGCATACCGTCCCGCCCGGCGCGGTCGCGCCTGAACGCGCGCCGCGACGCCGCCGGAGGCGCCTTGCATGGGCGCGGACCGCCCCTATACTGCCTTCGTCAGCGTGATCGACGCTCCCGGGGGTGCACTGGCTTCGACGGGGGTCGCGAAATCGCCTGGTGCATGCCGAGGGGGCAGCTTTCCTCGTTAATCCAGCGGCAAACACTTAGTTGCCAACGACGACAACTACGCTCTCGCCGCTTAAGGCGTAAGCCCCGAACCCACTTGTGCCCGTACTCGTGGATGTAGGGTCATCATTACGGGAACCAGCCGCGGCGGCCGCCTGTCTGCCGTGGTTGAACTCACAGGCTGGTTCCCTGGCGCGCTTCGCACGCCGTGCTGCCAGGGGACGAGATCCAACGGCGGGCTAAGCATGTAGGACCGGGGATGGAGTGCCTTCGGACGCGGGTTCGATTCCCGCCACCTCCACCATATATCTCCGTAAGACCGGACACTCGGGCCGCCTCGTGGCGGCCCGAGTCGTCTGTACGGTCAGGGATGCGAGTTCGTCCAGACGCATTGCGCATTGAGCGGCACGTCCACGATGATCCACGTCGCCGGGCGCGTTCACTTCCCTCTGCCGACCCAGCGCCTGGCTGCTCCACCACGTCGCGACTACGAGGGCACCTGGGTGCCCACTCCTGCCCCGTCCCCGGAGCGCTGGCGTACCGTCGGCAGACTGCCGCTTCGCGAGACCGCCCGCCGGAACACCGATGCACGCGGCGATCGACGACCGATGCAATCTCCGCTGGCATCATGACGCGATATCCATGACGCAGGCCCTGCAGTGACGAACGTGCTCGTCGTACTGGTTGTCGCGCTCCTGACAGCAGGCGACTCCCGCGAATCCACGTCCCGCACCGGGCCCGCCCGCCAGGCGATTGCGACGTCCGTCGCGTCCGGGCCCGGGTCGCACGCTTCCGCCAGCGCAACCGCAGCGCGCAAGCACGCTCGCAGCGAAAGCCTCGTGTTCCACTACACGAACCCGAACGCGAGGTTGACCGAAGGCGGCATGCGGTTGACCAGCACGGGCCCGGACATGGTGGCCGCAGGCTTCATCGAGACCCCGATCACCGGGCAAGCCTACGTCGAGGCCGTCGTGTTCCACGGCGGACGACACGCTGCGGGCATTTCCCTCTGGGGCGACCCTCCCGACCGCCTGGTCGACGATGCGCATCCGGGCCGCGCGTACGGCAGGCCGGGAGCGTCGGTGCAAGCCGTCTCCGCATGGTCGGTCGTGGCCTACGCGAACTATGGCCTACCGCTCGAGACGAAGGCTGCCGTGGGCTCGCTGACCGGCGAGCCTCGACAACGCGTCGTCATCCAGCTTGCCGTCGATGCGGCTAAACGCGCGGTGTGGGTCAAGCTCCCGACCGGCGGCGGCTGGGTGGGTGGGGGCAATCCCGCAACTGGCGAAAGCCCGACCCTGATTCTCGCCGGCACCAGCCCGATCCGCGTGGGTGGCAACGCATCCGATCCAGGCAACTTCGTGGAATTCCTGGCGCCGGCACACCATGTCGGATCTCCGCCATCGGGCTACGGGCCGCTGGGTTGAGATCACGCCGACGGATTGCGACCGTGTTCTTTGCGCGTGCTTCGACAGGCCGGCATTCCGTCGCCCGGCGGTTCAGCGCTCCGGCACCGTCCACAGGTGGATCACGCTGCTGTCGATGCGGCGGGTCTGTTCCGGCGGCCAGTCGTCGCCCATGTCGAAGGCGTGACTGACGATGCGGGTGCCGGGTTCGAGCTCGGCAAGCAGCCTGGGGCGCAGCTTGCGGTTCAGGCTGGGCAGCAAGTACAGCGTCACCACGGTCGCCTCGCTGAAGTCGGATTCGAACAGGTCCTCCTGGCGGAAGCTGACCCGATCGGTGACGCCGGCGGCACGGGCGTTGGCGTTCGCCTCGCGAATGCGCACCGGCTCGATGTCGATACCGACCGCGCGGATGCCGAACCTGCGCGCCGCCGTGATCGGGATGCGGCCGTCGCCCGAGCCCAGGTCGTAGAGCACGTCATCCGGGCCCACGCCGGCCAGCTCCAGCATCGCCTCCACCACCGGCTGCGGGGTCGGCACGTAGATCACGTCGGGCTCGCGATAGCCCGGTGGGCGCGCTTCGCGCGTGTAGGCGTCGCGATAGACGAGGCCGGGCGCGGCATCTTCCTGCGCGGCTTCGGCGAGGTCGTCGGGCGTGGCATCGGCGGTCTTACCGGCCGCCTCGACCGGCGCCGTCGCGTCGGGCGCCTGCGATGCCGGGATGGGGTCGGACGGTTCCTCCGCGCAGGCGGACAGCAGCGTCGCGTACAGCGCCAGAACGGCGAACGACTTCGGTATGGTCATGGCAAGGACTCCGGTTGCGGGTGCGGAGGGTCTACGAACGGTAGCAGCAACGCGCCCGTCGCCAGCACGGCGACGCCGACCAGGGCGCCCAGTCCGGTATGGGCGAGGCTGGCGTACAGCAGGAAGGCGCTGGTCGCGCAGAACAGCAGCGGCAGGACCGGATACAGCGGCACCCGGAACGGGCGCGGGGCATCGGGATCGCGCCGGCGCAGCACGAACAACGCGACCCCCACCAGCAGGAAGAACAGCCAGAACACCGGTGCGGTGTATTCCACCGCCATCCTGAAACCGTCCAGCGCGGTCGCGGCGAGCGCGACCAGCGCCAGAGACAGCCCGCCCTGCAGCAGCACCGCCGCCCGCGGCGAGCCGTGGCGCACGTCCCAGCGACCGATCGCGGCGAGAGCACGGACGTCGCGGCCCACCGCGTACACCCCGCGCGCACCGGTGATCAGCGTGGCATTGGCCGACGTGAGCGCGGCAACGACCACGATCGCACTCATCAGCGTCGCGCCTGGTCCGCCGAAGACCGCACGCATCATGTCCGCGGCCACCGCGTCGGATGCGGCCATGCCGCCCATGCCGAGGACCCGCAGGTAGGCGAGGTTGGCGAGCACGTACAGCGCCGCGATCACCACCAGGCTCAGGCCCAGGATGCGCGGCATCCACCGGCGTGCATCGCGCACCTCCGCGGTCAGGTACACCGCCTCGTTCCAGCCACCGTAGGTCAGCAGCACGAACACGAGGACCAGCCCGAGCGAGCCGCCATCCGCATCGGTCGCAACCGGCACCGCGGGGGCGTCCGGCGCGAACAGCAGGCCGGCCGCAATCACCAGGCACAGCCCGAGCACTTCGACCAGGGTCAGCAGGTTCTGCAGGCCGGTGCCCTGGCGCACGCCCCACCAGTTGCAGGCGGTCAGCAGCACGACCGTGGCCGCCGCGTAGACCGGGGACGACCAGGCACCGAGGTCGACGATCTGCCGCATGTAGTCGCCGACCACGTAGGCAAGCAACACGATCGAACCGGTCTGGATGACGGTCAGCCGCGCCCAGGCGTACAGGAACGCCAGGCGCCGTCCGTAGGCGCGATGCAGGTAGGCGTAGTCGCCGCCGGCCTGCGGGTAGGCGGTGGCAAGCTCGGCGTAGCACAGCGCACCGGCGAGCGAGAGCAGCCCCCCCGCGACCCAGGCCAGCAGCATCGCCAGTTCACCCGGCGCGGCACCTGCGACCAGCGATGGCGTACGGAAGATCCCCGCCCCGACCACGATGCCGATGGTGACCGCGAACGCCTCGCGCTTGTCGAGGACCGGGCGCGGCCGTCCCGGGTCGCTGCTGGGCGTGGTCTGGGGTGCGGGATCCATGCGGTGCGTGGCGTCACGCGGGCGGGCGACGCATCGTGTTCGCCCGGATTGGAACAACCGCGACATTCGCATCGCGTGAACGGACGCCGCGGCGGGTATCGACGCGGACGGCCGCGCGCACACCCGGCGGCACCATTGCCGCCTGCCAGCCGCATCGCGAAAAAAGGGCCGCTTGCGCGGCCCTTCGTTGTTTCCCTCAGGACGCCAGCGATCGCGCGCCCGTACTCGTACCCTTCTTCGCTCAGGTCTGCAGCGGCACGATCCGGACCTCGACGCGACGGTTCAGTGCGCGGCCCTGCTCGGTGCTGTTGTCGGCCACCGGGTAGCGGTAGCCGAAGCCGGCGACCTCGAAGCGCTCGCGCTGCAGGCCCTGGCCGATCAGGTAGGTGGCCACGTTCTGGGCGCGCTGCTCGGAGATGCGCTGGTTGACCGCCTCGCCGCCGACGTTGTCGGTGTGGCCGCTGACCTCGACGATGGTCTGGTTGTACTCGCGCAGGGTGGCGGCCACGTTGTTGAGCGCCGGGTAGAACTGCGGCTTGAGCTCGGTACGGTTGAAGTCGAAGGTCACGCCGTCGGGCAGGTTGAGCTTGATGGTGTCGCCGTCGCGGACCACGTCGATGCCGGTGCCGGCGGTCTGGCGACGCAGCTCGGCTTCCTGGCGATCCTGGTAGGCGCCGACCGCGCCACCGGCCAGGCCGCCGACGCCGGCGCCGACGAGGGCGCGCTGGCGACGCTCGGTCGCGTCGCTGCCGCTGAGCAGGCCCGCGACCGCGCCGATGCCGGCGCCGATCAGGGCGTTGTTGCGGGTACGGTTGGGGTCGTCCGGAGCATTGGTCTGGCCGGTGTAGCTGGCACAGCTGGTGAGCAGCATCGAGCCGGCGAGGACAGCCGAGACGGCGATCGCGTTCTTGTGGCGCATGGTGCGGTCTCCTGGGCGCGGGACAGGTCACCCGCGCGGATGAATGGGCCGACAGCTAACCACGCGTTGCGCCAACGGCGGGTGACGGATCGGCGCGAGCGCCACCGGGCGTCCGGCTTCGTTCAGGATCCCGCCACACCAGCTTCCAGCAGGCCGTCAGCATCGACCGACACCAGCGCCCGCTCCCAGTCCCCCATCATCGCCAGATACAACAGCTTCTCGAATTCGGGCCGGAAACGGCGGATCACCGCGTCCGGGTCCGGCACCAGCCGGCCATCGGCGATCAGCCCGAAGTGGACGCGGCCGTCGTAGCTGAAGATCGAGATGCCGAGCCCGATCGAGCCCGTCTGCGGCACCCAGAACATCAGCTCGGCCACGCGGCTGCCGGCCATGTACAGCGGCTGCTGCGGGCCGGGAACGTTGGTCGCCACCGCGGTGGCCTTGCGGCTGAGCAGGTCCAGCGCCGGCCCCTGCAGCGCCTGCGGCGCCATGCCCAGCGCCGCCAGCAATCCGTAGGCCACCACCGCCTGGCGAGAGCCCTTCAGCCGGTCCATGCATTCGGCCACGCATTCCAGGCGGCGCACCGGGTTGTCCTCGCCGACGGGCAGGTCGAGGAACACCAGGCCGAAATGGTTGCCCAGCTTCTTCGCGTGCTCGAGCGGACGCAGGTTGACCGGTACGGTCGCGCGCAGGCGCATGCCATCCACCGCCTCGCCGCGCGCGAGCATGTAGCTGCGCAGCGCGCCGGCCGCGGCGGCCATCAGCACGTCGTTGACGGTGCAGTCGCAGGCGCGGCCGACCGCCTTGACCTCGTCGAGATCCAGCGGTTCGGCCCAGGCCACGCGCTTGCTCACGCCGAGCGAGCCACGCAGGATCGACGGCGGGTCGTCAGGCAGCGCCAGCGCCTGCAGCAGCTCGCGCGCGATCTCGCCGCCCTCGCGTGCGAGCATCGCGGCAAGGCCCGGGTCCTGCACCATCTCCATGCCCTTGCCGAGCATCCTGCCGCCAAGCCGGCGATATCGCTCGACCGCGCCGACGCGCCGTTCGACCCGCGCGCCGTCCTGCCGCAGCCAGGCGCGGGCAAGCGCCTTGTCCGGGGCCGGATCGCGTGCGGTGTCGGTCAGCGACAGCAGCACCTGCACCAGTGCGATGCCGTCGGCATAACTGTGGTGGATGCGCGCGACCAGGGCCGAGCCGCCGCGGTAGCGCTCCACCAGGTGGAACTGCCACAGCGGGCGCGACGCATCGAGCGGCGTCGACGCCAGCTGGCTGACGAAGCGCTCGAGCGCGCGCTTCTCGGCCGCCTCGCCGCGCGCGCCGTGCCGCTTCTCGCGACCCGGCAGCGCCGACAGCCGCACGTGCCAGTCGAGGTCGAAGTGTTCGTCGTCCTGCCAGGCCGCCCCCGCCGCGCCATCGACGGCCTTCTGCCGGAAGCGCGCGTAAGCCAGGAAACGGGTCCGGATCACCTTGCGCAACTGCGCGACCGACAGCGGCTCGGCCAGCATCAGCACGCCGGTGATCATCATCGGGTTGGTGGGACGCTCCATGCGCAGCCACGCCGTGTCGACCTTCGACATCGGCTCGCGGGGCGCCACGCGGCGCCGTGGGTGTGTTGCGGCCATGCGCCCTCCCGTGCGTCGGGCGAGTGAATCACGGCGCCGTCGGAAGCGTCAATTCGCCGCGGATTCGCGCAGCGCGCGGTAGGCCGCCAGCGCCGCATCGCGGCCGGCGGCAAGGTCCGCGATGGGCCTTGCCGGATAACCAGGCGCGCGCCGTCGCGCGCCGGCCGGATCGGTCCAGGGCGCATGCCGCAGCGGAACCGGCAGGTCCGCCAGCTCCGGCACCCAGCGCGCCACGTAGCGTCCGTCTGGATCGAACCTGGTGGCCTGGGTCACCGGATTGAACACGCGGAAGTACGGCGCGGCATCCGCGCCTGTCCCCGCCACCCATTGCCAGCCCAGGGTGTTGCTGGCGAGGTCGGCATCGACAAGCGTGTCCCAGAACCAGCGCGCGCCCTCGCGCCAGTGCTGGCGCATGTGCTTGCACAGGTAGCTGGCGACGATCATGCGCACGCGGTTGTGCATCCAGCCGGTGTGCCACAACTCGCGCAGGCCGGCATCGACGATCGGCACCCCGGTGCGGCCGGTGCGCCAGGCCTCGAGTGCGCGGCGATCCGCTTTCGCCCAGGCGAACCCGTCGAAGCGCGGGTTGAAGTTGGCGTCGGTGCTGGCGGGAAAATGGTGCAGCAGGTGGTGGGCGAACTCGCGCCAGCCGAGCTCGCGCACGAAGGCATCGATGTCGGCGCCGGTTTCGGCGCGACGCTCCGCTTCAAGCGCCGCTACGATCCGCCAGGGCGCGATCTCGCCGAAGTGCAGGTGCGGCGACAGCCGCGAGGTGCCGACGCGATCCGGACGGTCGCGCCCGTCGCGGTAGCCGCGCAGTGCGCCATCGACGAACACCTCCAGCGCCTCCTGCGCACCAGCTTCGCCGGGCGTCCAGTGCTGCCAGAACGGCGCATCCCAGCCGCGCGCGGGCAGCAACTTGAGGGTGCCGAGCGGGATGCCGTGCGGATCGCCTTCCAGATCCGGCAGCGCGGCGGGCGCATCCGACGGCGGATGCGTGCGCCAGTCGGCCAGTGCCGTGCGCCAGAACGGCGTGAACACGCGGTACGGGCCGTCCTGCTTCGTCGACAGCTGCCACGGCTCGAACAGCAACGCGCCGTTGAAGCTTTCCGCGTGCAGCCCCTGCTCGCGCAGCGCGCGCTTGATCGCGGTGTCGCGGCGCTCGATCTCCGGCTCGTAGCGGCGCGTCCAGTACACCGCTTCCGCGTCGAGGGTGGCGGCCAGCGCCTGCAGCACCGGCAGGGTGGGGCCACGGAAGATCCGCAGGCGCGAACCGCGCGCGCGCAGGTCCGCGTCCAGCGCTTCGAGCGAACGCTGCCGCCAGGCGTTCGAAGCGGCGCCCGGCGCCCAGCCGCCCTCCTCCTCCGGCGCATGGATGTAGACGCAGACGGGCAACTGCCGCGCCGACAACGCCGCCTGCAGCGCCGGCTGGTCGGCCAGGCGGAGATCGTTGCGGAACCAGACGAGGGCATTGGCCATGGCGCAGTATCAGGCGCCCGGGTCGAGCCGGCGTCAATCGGACGCAGGCGCGCCCTGCCGGTCCGGACCAATCATTCCGGCGCCATGGGCGGGAAGGAGCGCTCGCGCCGGTCGAGGAATGGCGAACCCGCCCGGGAAAAACGGGCGGCGCGTCTGGCCAAGGCGGCCCGGGAGGCGCTACGCTGGACGCTCGACTGATCTCAGGAGGAGATCGAAGCCATGAACGGACTCTGGACCGCGCGGATCGCCGCGTCCTGCATCGCCACCCTGCTTTCGGCCCCGCTGGGCGCGCAGGATTCGCCCGGGACCGCGTTCGCCGACGGTGCGGCGGTGGATCTCGCGGCGGGCTCCTGGGACGGCCGCTACCATTTTCCCGGGGTGTACTGCGCCACGTTCCCGATTGCCGAGCGCGCCACCCGCCGCATCAGTGCGCTGTTCAGTGGCAGCGCGGTTTCCCTGGTCCGGGTGGAGTACGGGGCGCCGATCGAGGTCTACCTCGTGTCGTCGACCATGCCCGCCTCGCTGACGGCGGGAGATGAGCACGCGGCACAGCTGGCCAGCGCGCGCGCGTTCGCCGCTTCGTTGCCGCACCTGTACCGGGTCGAAGAGTCGGCGTCGCCGATGGGACCCATGCTGCGCAAGTCGATGACCAACGTCACCCACCCGGCCTCCGACCAGGACCCGTTCCCCCTCGCGATGCGGTTCGTCGATGCGCCGGGCGAAGTCCGGACGGTGGCCGAGTCGCGGCTATTCGCCCGCAGTCCCGATCGATTCGAGGTGGTCGCGGTCGCGGGCCTGCGCGCGGGCGCTACGCCGCGGGAGATCGAACTTGTGCGCGAACTCGTGTCCACCTTCGCCGACGACCTCACCGCATCGCTCCAGGACTGCACCGCGACGATGCCGCGCCGGACCCGATAACCAGGCCCGGCGCGTCCGGGCAGCAAGCGCGCGGGCAGGTTGGCGCGATTGCTCGGGGAGGATTGACGCCGGCCCCGGTCGTCCCGGTCGCTCCGCTTGCGGCTGTCAGCCGATTCCGGTCGGCCGGCCCGCGCGCTCGCCCCCGCGGTACTGGCGCGGGATGCGTTCGTTGAGCTGCACCAGGATCTCGTAGGGGATGGTGCCGGCGGTGCGCGCCACCTCCTCGATCGTGATCGACTCTCCATCCTGCCTGCCGACCAGCACCACCTCGTCCTCGTTGAACGCGCTGTTGTCGCCGATGTCGACCATGAACTGGTCCATGCACACCCGCCCGACCAGCGGATGGCGGCGCCCGCGGATCAGCACCTGCCCGCGCGACGACACGGCGCGCGGCCAGCCGTCGCCGTAGCCGATCGGCACCGTGACCACGCGCGTGTCGTGCAGCGCCGTCCAGGTCGCCCCATAGCCGACCGTGGCGCCTGCGCGCACAACCTTGAAGTACACCACCTGCGACAGCAGCGACAACGCCGACCGCACCGGGATCGCCGGCCGCGACGCCGGATCCGGCAGCACGCCGTAGAGCAGGATGCCCGGACGCACCATGTCCAGATGCGTGTCCGGGAAATGCAGCACGCCGCCGGAATTGGCAAGGTGACGCACGGGCATCGGCGTGCCGAGACGGTCGAAATGCGCGCAGGCCTCGAGGAAGCGCTCGAGCTGCAGCGCGGTCATCGGCGATTCCGGATCGTCGGCACAGGCCAGGTGCGAATACACGCCGCGGATCTCGCACCAGCGCGAGCGCACCGCCGCTTCGACGAAGGGGCCGGCCGAATAGCCGTGCACGCCGATGCGCTCCATGCCGGTGTCGACCTTCAGGTGGATCGCGGCCTTGCGCCCGGCGGCCTCCGCGGCTGCCTCGACCTGGCGCAGCTTGGACAGCGACGACACGGTGATGTCGAGGTCGTGGGAAAGGAACTGGCCGACCTGGTGGCCGAAGATCCCGCCCATCACCAGGATCGGCACTGTCACGCCCGCCCGACGCAGCGCCACGCCCTCCTCCACGAAGGCCACGCCCATCCGCCCGGCGCCGACGGCCTGCAGGTGGCGCGCCACCGGCACCAGCCCGTGGCCGTAGGCATTGGCCTTGACGATCGGCATCACCGCCACGCCGACGTGGGCCTGGATGTTGCGCAGGTTGCCTGCGATCGCGTCGAGGTCGACCACGATGCGGGTGGGGCGCTCGCTCGCCGCGGGAGATGACCTTCCCATCCCCGCCCCGGCAAGAGGTTCGCCGCCGCGATGCGAAGGATCGTCCCCGGGCGTGGCGGAAGCTGTCGACATGCGTGCATGATAGCCGCCGCCACATGCGCGACGGGCCGCGCAAGGCACCTTTTCGCGTTTGCCGATGCCAGGCAGACGACGCATCCGGGAAGACAGCATGAAGCAGAGCAGCATCCGCATCGAAGCCTCCGCGGCCAGGGTCCTGCTGTTCGAGGAGGTCTACCCCGCCCGCGCCGCGCAGGAGCAGGCGGAGAAGAGCAAGCTCAATGCCTTCGGGGCGCTGGCGCGGCTCAACCCGCTGAACCGGCCGAAGCCCGACACCGTGCTGCTGTCGAAATGGGAACTGCGCTACGAGCCTTTCTGGCATGTCGTGGCGCGACGCGATGTCGACTTCACCCACGATGCGACCTACGTGTTGCCGGTTGCCAACCCGCACGCCCAGCGCCTGGACATCGGCGGACAGGTCTATCCGGTGCTCTCGCGCGAGAAGAAGCCGCACATCGAACTGCCCGCGCGCGAACGCTGCCTTCGGCGCGTCGACACTGCCGTCTTCCAGGACGGCATGAAGCGGGAAGTCAAATCCACCGTCCTGCAGCGCTACGTCGACAAGTACCAGGCGACCGAACAGGAACAGCTCGATCGCGACGGCCTGCTGCAGCCGCTGCTCTCGTCCTCGGCGGCGGCGCAGATCGCCCTGTCCCGGCTCGGTTCGGAGGCGATCGACGCCTCGGAGATGCACGACGACACCGTCACCATCGAGAAGCTGCACCTGTACTACCGCCCGGTGTTCGCCTTCGAATACACCTGGGGTGGCGCCGGCAAGGTCGGTGTGGTCGAGGTGGACGGCCTGACCGGCGACGTGGTCGAACTCGGGCAGTGGTTCCGCGAGAAGCTCGGCGGCATGGTGACGCGCGACCTGCTGGTCGACATCGGCGCCGACGCCATCTCGATGGCGATCCCCGGCGGCTCGATCGCGGTCAAGGTGATCAACAGACTGGTATGAGCCGCCCGCCGGGGACGCGGCGGCGAGGTCCGCCACAAGCGGTCGACCGCCGCGCCGGCCTGGGCCGGCGGCCTATTCGAAGCTGCCGATCGAGTCGTGCGCGAGGTTGTCGAAGCGGGTGTATTCGCCGAAGAACTTGAGCTTGAGCGAACCGGTGGGGCCGTTACGCTGCTTGCCGATGATCACCTCGGCCAGGCCCTTGTCGGGCGAGTTTTCCTTGTTGTAGTACTCGTCGCGGTAGATGAAGATGATCACGTCCGCGTCCTGCTCGATCGCGCCCGACTCGCGCAGGTCGGCCATCACCGGACGCTTGTCGGTACGCGTTTCCAGCGAGCGGTTGAGCTGCGAGAGCGCGATCACCGGCACGTTGAGTTCCTTCGCCAGGCCCTTGAGCGAGCGCGAGATCTCGGAGATCTCGGTGGCGCGGTTCTCGCTGTTGCCCGGCACCGCCATCAGCTGCAGGTAGTCGATCACGATCAGGCCCAGGTCGTGCTCGCGCTTGAGCCGGCGCGCCTTGGCGCGCAGCACGTCGGGCGACAGCGCCGGGGTGTCGTCGATGAAGATCTTGGCGTCCTTGATCAGGCGGATCGCGCTGGTCACGCGGCTCCAGTCCTCGTCCTCGAGCTGCCCGGTGCGCAGGCGCGTGGCGTTGACCCGGCCGACCGAGGAGATCAGGCGCAGCGCGAGCTGGCTGGCCGACATTTCCATCGAGAACACCGCGACCGCCTTCTTGGTCTTCATCGCCGCGTATTCGGCCATGTTCAGCGCCAGCGTGGTCTTGCCCATCGACGGACGCGCGGCGAGGATCAGCAGGTCGGTGGGCTGCAGCCCCGCCGTCATCTCGTCGAACTCCTTGTAGCCGGTGGGCATGCCGGTGATGCCGCCACCATTGGCGAAACGTGTCTGCAGGACGTCGAACGCCTCCTGCATCGCCTTGTTGACCGGGGTGAAGTCCTGCCGCCCGCGCGCACCGGCCTCCGCGATCGCGAACACCTCCTGCTCGGCCTTCGCCAGCAGTTCGCTGCTGTCGCGGCCCTCGGGCTGGAAGCCATCGTTGACGATGCCGGTGCCGACCTCGATCAGCTGGCGCAGGATCGCCTTGTCGCGCACGATCTCGGCATAGGCCTTGATGTTCGCGGCCGAGGGCGTGGTACTGACCAGCTCCACCAGGTAGGCGCCGCCGGCGACCTGTTCGGCCAGCCCCTGCGACTCGAACCATTCGCCCAGCGTCACCGCGTCGAACGGCTTGTTCTTCTCGGCCAGTTCGCGGATCGCGCGGTAGATCAGCTGGTGGTCGCGACGGTAGAAGTCGTTGTCGGCGATCAGGTCGGCGATGCGGTCGTAGGCATCCGGCGCCAACATCAACCCGCCCAGCACCGCCTGTTCCGCCTCGACCGACTGCGGCGGCAGGCGCAACTGCTCGATCCTGGGTTCGTTGCGGGCTTCCGGACGGAAACCGGGTCTTGCGGACATCAGGGGGGTCACTCCCGGGGCCGGACCGTCTTGGCGGTCCTGTTGTTGTTCTCGAACGACCATCGTAACGGGGGCGGCTGTGGGTTCGCGATGGAACAAGCTGTGGATAAGGCAGCTTCTACCGCAGGCGCGTCGCAGCAGAGGAGATCGCGGGATGCAGACGTTCGGAGAGTACGACCGCCCATGGGGGACCAAGCTTGGCCGGGTCTGGGTGCAGGCTGGCCGCACGACCTTCAATTACCCGCCCCGATGGCGCCTCTTCCTAAGCGCGGCCTTTGCAAATGGGGCGTTGCGCACGCGCCCGACGGGTCTGGACAGTGTCTCCCAAGAGCGGCGTCTGTCACCGATCGTGGCGTCGAATGCGGGTGCCCTTGGGTACGAATGTCCCCCGGCGACGGCCTCCGGCCCTCGCCTCCTCCTTGATTTCGTACCCAAGGGCACCCGCATCCGCCGTATCGGGATGGTTGGCGGTTCACGGACAGCAGCACAAAAACGCGTGGCGCCAGCCGCGCGCAACCGGAAGGCCGAGCCCCGGCGTGGCCGGCAGGCCTTCGCGGCGAAATCAAGGAGGAGGCATCCGCTGCAAGCGGATGCCGGGGGACATTCGCCGCGAAGGCCTGCCGGTCGCGGCGGGGCCCGTCAGTTCCCCACGAAGTGGGAGATGCAGTTGTGCAAACCCGCCCCTTCCCACTCTGGGAGTGCTTGACACGCCCAAGTGCAATGCAACAAAAAACAGGCGCCTTGCGGCGCCTGTCGGTTTTGCGTGCAACGCAGCGATCAGGCCGCTTCGGGCTCGACCACCACCTTGACCGTGGCTTCGGCGTCGGCGTGCAGGTGCACGACGACCTCGAATTCGCCGGTGTTGCGCAGCGGGCCTTCGCCCATCACCACTTCCGACTTGTTGACCGGCATGCCGGCCTTGGTCAGCGCTTCGGCGATGTCGCGCGGCCCGACCGAGCCGTACAGCTTGCCTTCGGTGGAAGCGTTGGCGTACAGGGTCACGCTGGCGCCTTCCAGCTTCGCCAGGCGCGACTGCGCCTCGTCTGCGACGGCCTGGGCCTTGGCCTCGTAGTCGGCGCGCTTGGCCTCGAACTCGGCGAGGTTGGCGGCGGTGGCCGGCACGGCCTTGCCCTGGGGCACCAGGAAGTTGCGGCCGTAGCCGGGCTTGACGCTGACCTTGTCGCCGAGGGCGCCGAGGTTGGTGACGCGTTGCAGCAGGATCAGTTCCATGGGGTTTCTCCGTATTCGTTAGCGACGATCGTCCGCCGCAACGCTTGCTGTCCGAATCGGACGGATCGGGAGCCCGGCGGGAGCGCGTTGCCGCGCCCCTGCGCGGTGGCTCAGATGTTGTGGTTGTCGGTGTACGGGATCAGCGCGAGGAAACGCGCGCGCTTGACCGCGAGCGCCAGCTGGCGCTGGTAGCGCGACTTGGTGCCGGTGATGCGGCTCGGCACGATCTTGCCGTTCTCGGTGAGGTTCTGGCGCAGGGTGTTGAGATCCTTGTAGTCGATCTCCTTGACACCCTCGGCGGTGAACTTGCAGAACTTGCGGCGGCGGAAGAACTTGGACATGTGCGTGCTCCTCAGGCGGCTTGGGCGGGCGCGGCCTTGTCGCCGTCGCTGTCGCTGTCTGTGTCGGTGGACGGGGACTCGTCGTCATCGCGGCGGCGGCGGTCGCCGCGCTCGGGCTTGTCGCCCTTCTCGTCCTTGTTCTTCATGATCAGCGACTGCTCGGTGTCGGCCTCGTCGCGGCGCATGACCAGGTGGCGCAGCACGGCGTCGTTGAAGCGGAAGCCCTCGACGAGCTCATTGAGCACGTTCTGGCCGGCCTCGATGTTGAACAGCACGTAGTGGGCCTTGACCAGGTTGTTGATCGGATAGGCCAGCTGGCGGCGGCCCCAGTCCTCGAGGCGGTGGATCTTGCCCTCGCCGGCCTCGATCAGCGACTTGTAGCGCTCGATCATCGCCGGCACCTGCTCGCTCTGGTCCGGATGGACCAGGAACACGATTTCGTAGTGACGCATGGTTTTTTCCTTTCGGGTATCGGGCGCCCTCGCGGACATCCCCGGACAGCTCCCCGACGCCCGCAGCGGCCGCGGTGGAGCAAGGTCTCCCACGGCCGGGCCGCAGGGAGCCGCGTATTATGGCGGATCAATGACTTGCGGGCAAGACGGCGCCCACGCAGAGCCGGTAGCGTGCCCATGCCGGCAGCAGGCCGGGCCGGGGCTGGCGGAGCGCCAGTGCCCGGATGCCCCGGGCGGAACGTGGCGGGGCCCCGCGCGGCCGGCACGTCCCTGCGGAGGAACCACCGCTCGCCCGGGGCGCCGGGCCCGCCGCTAGCGTGCGGGATCGCCCTGGGCGCGCCGGGCCGTCCAGGCGTCGATATGCCGCTCCAGCGTCGCCAGCGGCACCGAGCCGGTGGCCAGCACGGCGTCGTTGAAGTCGCGCAGGTCGAACCTCGGCCCAAGCGCGGCTTCCGCCCGCGCACGCAGCTCCGAGATCTTCAGCTGCCCGATCTTGTAGGCCAGCGCCTGCCCCGGCCAGCTGATGTAGCGGTCGATCTCGTTGACCACGTCCTGCTCGGTCTTGGGCGCGTTGGCCATGAAGTAGTCGATCGCCTGCTGCCGGCTCCAGCCCTTGCCGTGCATGCCGGTGTCGACCACCAGCCGCACCGCACGCCACATGTCGTAGGCCAGCTGGCCCATGCGGTCGTAGGGATCGTCGTAAAGCCCCATGTCGTAGCCCAGGCGCTCGGCGTAAAGCCCCCAGCCCTCGCCGTAGGCGACGAAATAGCCGGTGCGCCGGAACAGCGGCATGTCCGGCAGCTCCAGCGCACGCGCGAACTGGAAGTGGTGACCCGGCACGGCCTCGTGCAGCGACAGCGCCATCATCTCCCACTTCGGCCGCACTTCCGGCCGGTAGAGGTTGACGTAGTAGTAGCCGGGACGGCTGCCGTCGACCGCCCCGCCCTGGTAGTAGGCGGTGGTGGTGTCGGGGGCGATGCTGTCGGGGATCGGCCGGACGCCGTAGGGCAGTCGCGGGATGGTGCGGGCGATCTTCACCAGCTCCGGGTCGATGCGCTTGGAGATGGCGCGGTAGGCCTCGAGCAGGGCTTCGGGCGAGTCGTGGAAGAACTCCGGATCGGTGCGCAGGTGCTCGAAGAACGCGGCCAGGTCGCCGTCGAAGCCCACCTCCTCGCGCACCTGCTCCATCTCCGCGCGGATCCGCGCCACTTCCCGCAGGCCGATGGCATGGATCTCGTCGGTGGACAGGTCGGTGGTGGTGAAGGTCGAGGCCAGGAAGTCGTAGTACGCGCGTCCGTCGGGCAGGTCGGTGACGGCGATCGATCCGCGCGCATGCGGCAGGTAGTCGCGCGCGAAGAACTCGCCGAAGCGGCGATAGGCCGGGACGATGTCGGCGGCGATCACGCGCCGCGCCTCGTCCTGCAGCGCGCTGCGTTCGGCGGACGGGATGGCCTCGGGAATCCGGAGGAACGGCTGGTAGAACTGGCTCGCCTCCGGGTCCTCGACCACCTGCGCGGCGATCTGCGCCGGAATCCGCTCCATCAGCACGCGCGGCGGCACCAGGCCCGCCGCGACGCCCTCGCGCATCAGCGCCATGTCCTGGTCGAGCATCGCCGGCACCGCGCGCATGCGGGCGAGCCAGTCGCGGTAGTCCTTCGCGTCGCGGAACGGCAGGACCTCGACGATCTCCGCCGCGGTCTGCGGCCCGCCACGCTGGCTGACCGGGCGCAGGTGCTCGCGGAACCGCTGCCGCTCGACCGCCTTCTCCAGGCGCCAGCGCATCACGTCGTGGTCGAGCCGGGCCGCTTCGGGCAACGCCTCGCGGTCGATCGCGAGCAGGGCCTGCAGCGCGTCGCGATCGGCCTGCTGGCGTGCGGCGATGGCCGCCGGCGACATGTCGGTCCAGCGGTCGTTGTAACGGCGGTCGCCACTGTAGGTGGCCGATTCCGGGCTTTCGCGCAGCCCGCGCTCCCATTCGGCGTCGAAGAAGGCCTGCAGGACCTCGCCCGCGCCGGCCGGAGGCGCCGCCAGGCCCGGCAACGTGGCGACGACGAACAGCAGCAGGACCGCTGTTGTGCGGAACGGGACGGTTCGGAACATCATCGGCGCGGGCTCCCGGGGGCGTTGCGGGAGTGTAGGGCCTGTCAGGCGGCCTTGTCGGCGTCGGTGGTGAAGCTCTCGCCGCAGCCGCATTCGGCGGCCGCCTTCGGATTGGCGAACACGAACTCGTGATTCAGGCCCTTGCGCACGAAGTCGATGGTAGTGCCGTCGACCAGCGGCTGGCTGGTCGCATCGACGTAGATGCGCACCCCCTGGAACTCGCTGACGCTGTCGCCGGCACGCTCGTCCCGCGCCAGCTCCACTTCGTAGCCCCAACCCGAGCAACCCGTGCGCCTGACCCCGAAGCGCAGGCCCAGCGCGCCCGGCTCGCCGGCAAGGAACTGGCGGACTCGATCGTAGGCGGCGGGGGTGAGCTGGATGGCCATGGCGTGGATTCTAGCGCGGGGAACCTGAAACGCGGCTGGGAGCGCGTGTGGCCGCGCTAAACTGTGCGTTCCGGAGATTGGCCCCTTTCCCCAGGATTCAAGGCATGACGGTTTCCAGCGTCGAACACGCGCTCGCGGGCAGGATCCCCGCCGGCGGCGAAGTCACGGTCCGCGGCTGGGTGCGCACCCGGCGCGATTCCAAGGCCGGGCTGTCGTTCGTGAACGTCAGCGACGGGTCCTGCTTCGCGCCGATCCAGGTGGTGGCGCCGAGCACCCTGGACAACTACGAATCCGAGGTGAAGCGGCTGACCGCCGGCTGCTCGGTCATCGCCAGCGGCACGCTGGTGGCTTCGCAGGGCCAGGGCCAGAGCTTCGAGATCCAGGCCTCGAACATCGAAGTGGTCGGCTGGGTCGACGATCCCGAGACCTACCCGATCCAGCCCAAGGCGCACTCGCTCGAGTTCCTGCGCGAGGTCGCGCACCTGCGCCCGCGCACCAACCTCTTCGGCGCGGTGACGCGCATCCGCCACTGCCTGGCGCAGGCCGCGCACCGCTACTTCCACGAGAACGGCTACTACTGGATCAACACGCCGATCGTGACCACGTCCGACGCCGAGGGCGCGGGGCAGATGTTCCGGGTGTCGACGCTCGACCTGGCCAACCTGCCGCGCGGCAAGGACGGCGCGGTGGACTTCGGCCGCGACTTCTTCGGCAAGGAAGTGTTCCTGTCCGTCTCCGGACAGCTCAACGTCGAGGCCTTCTGCCTGGCGATGAGCAAGGTCTACACCTTCGGCCCGACCTTCCGTGCCGAGAACAGCAACACCACGCGCCACCTGGCCGAGTTCTGGATGATCGAGCCGGAAATCGCGTTCGCCGACCTGGCCGAGAACGCGCGCGTGGCCGAGGAGTTCCTGAAATACCTGTTCCGCGCGGTGCTCGACGAACGCGCCGACGACATGGCCTTCATCGCCGAACGCGTGCAGAAGGACGCGATCACCCGGCTGGAGGCCTTCGTCAACGCGCCGTTCGAGCGGATCGAGTACAACGATGCGGTGTCGCTGCTGCAGAAGTCGGGGCAGAAGTTCGACTTCCCGGTCGAATGGGGCCTGGACCTGCAGACCGAGCACGAGCGCTGGCTCACCGAGCAGCACGTCGGCCGCCCGGTGGTGGTGACCAACTATCCCGAGCACATCAAGGCGTTCTACATGCGCCTGAACGACGATGGCAGGACCGTCGCGGCGATGGACGTGCTGGCGCCGGGCATCGGCGAGATCATCGGCGGCTCGCAGCGCGAGGAACGGCTGGACGTGCTGGACGCGCGCATGGACCAGTTCGGCCTCGACCGCGAGCATTACGCCTGGTACCGCGACTTCCGCCGCTACGGCACGGTGCCGCATGCCGGCTTCGGTCTCGGCTTCGAGCGGCTGATCGTCTACGTGTGCGGGCTTTCGAACATTCGCGACGCGATTCCCTACCCGCGCGCGCCGGGGAATGCGGAGTATTGATGGAGCCGGAATTGGGGATTCGGGAGTCGGGATTGGAAGAACCAGCCGCTAAGACCGGGATTGCAACCGACCGTCATCCTCTCTACACATTTTCCGATAGACGGCAGAACCACCATCACGAATATCCGCGTTATTGCTGACCAGCAACCATCACGGGCGAGTCACTATTCACCGCCGCTGCCCAATCCCGAATCCCCAATCCCGAATCCCTTCGCCTGAATGATCCTCTTCCTCGCCCTGTGCTTCGTCGGCATCGCCATCGGTGGCCTCACCGCCTTCGTGATCTTCTGGCCGCTGTCGCTGGTGCACCTGCGCGACCGGCATCCGCAGGTGCACGCGTCGCTCGGCGAGGGTGCGTTCCTCAATCCCAGCGCGCTGGGATGGCTGCTGGGCGGGCGCTACCGCTCGGTGCGCGACGCGCAGTTCACCGGCCTGGCGACGCCGGCGCGGGTGTCCGCCTTCGTGATCCTCGGCGCGCTCGGGTTTTCGGCCCTGCTGTGGCTGTGGTCCGTGGTGTTGCGGTGAGCGGGCAGCAGTCCCACGTGTTCGAGGAATGGTGGCTGGCTTCGCTCGGGCGCACCATCGTCTGGGCGCGCCTGCGCGTGCGCGAGGCCGGGACCGCCGAGGTCTTCGACAGCGATGGCGCCACCCTGGTCTACGACAGCGAGGACACCGCACGCGCGATGCTGCTCGATGCCGAGTTCGTCGCCTTCGACGGCCTCGACGAAGAGGATGCGCTGGAGCGCGGATTTTCGCTGGCGGAACTCGCGCCACCGGGGACCGGCAGCGATGAAGCGCTGCGCCCGCGCATGGTGCAACTGCTGGGTGGGCGCGCCTGAGGCCGGCCTGCTCGAACCGGATGCGGCATCTCCCGAGCCGAGCGTCGCGCCGCGCCATCCGCCAGGACGCAGGACTTCACCCCCGCCACCTCGGCCGCCAGGTGTTGCTGCCGCCCGCCACGCCCGCACGTCCGCCACACCCCATTACACCCGCGCCACCCGCCACACCTTCGACCTTTCCATCCCGGGCGTAGCGAGGGAGCTGCCCGTGCCGCCAGCGATGGGCAGACGGTTACCCTTGCACGGATGCAGAAGCGCCGGTTCCCCGCCTGCACAGGCTGACGGCAGCGGATCGGCCTGCGCCCCGCCTCGCCAGCGCCATTGCTCCGGCCCCGCGCCGCCGGCCCTGCGCAACGGCATACGCCACGTGGAGTGGCCCGGGTAGCCACCGCCGCGATGCAATAAGATCCTGACATGTACACGCCACGCGCCTTCGCCGAAACCGACCTCGCCCACCTGGACGCCCTGCTCGCCGCCGACCCGTTCGTCACGCTGGTGACCACCGGCGAGGACGGCCATCCATTCGCCTCGCACCTGCCCGTGCTCTATCGCCGCGAGGGCGAGCGGGTGACGATCGAGGGCCACTGGGCCAGGCCGAACCCGCAGAACCACCACGTCGGTCCTGCGCTGATGATCGTGCATGGGCCGCATGCCTACGTCTCGCCAAGCTGGTACCCGGACAAGGAAGCCGCGGCGCGCGTGCCGACCTGGAACTACGCGGTCGCGCATCTGTCCGGCACCGTCGAACGCTTCGAGGACGAGTCCGCACTGGGCGACCTGGTGTCGCGGCTGAGCGACCGCTTCGAGGCGAGTGTCGGCCAGTCGTGGCGGTTCGAACCGGAGCGCGACGACCACCGCCGGCAGCTGCGCGGGATCGTCGGCTTCCGCTTCGTCCCCGGGCGGATCGAACTGAAGTTCAAGCTCAGCCAGAACCATCCCGTCGCCAATCGCGAAGTCGTCGCCACCAGGCTCGGCGAAATGGTCGCCCCCGGCGCCCGCGCCGTCGCGGCGATGATGCGCGCCCGCGCGGACTGAACAAGGAGTCACCATGGACCTCGACCTCTCCGGTCGCCACGCCCTGGTCTGCGGCGCGTCCGAAGGCATCGGCCGCGCGACGGCGTACGAACTGGCGCTGCTCGGCGCCACTGTCACCGTGCTCGCGCGCCGGCAGGATGCGCTGGAGGCGGTGGCTTCCGCCCTGCCCTGCGCGAACGGCCAGCGCCATCGCGCGCTCGTCGCGGACGTGTCGCAGCGCGATGCACTGCGCGCGAAGGTGGAAGCGCTGGTGGCCGATGCGCCGGTGCAGATCCTCGTCAACAACACCGGCGGCCCGCCCGGCGGCCCTGCGTTCGCCGCGGACGAAGCCGCATTCCTGGATGCCTTCGGCAAGCACCTGCTCGCCAACCACGCGCTGGCGCAGGCGGTCGTCCCCGGCATGCGCGACGCGCGCTGGGGCCGGATCGTCAACGTGGTCTCGACCTCGGTGTACGAGCCGATCGCCGGGCTCGGCGTGTCGAACACGATCCGCGGCGCGGTCGCCAGCTGGGCCAAGACGCTCTCGCGCGAACTGGGCCCGCACGGCATCACCGTCAACAACGTGCTGCCCGGCTACACCGATACCGCGCGCATCGAGCAGATCCTGCGCGACCGGACCGCCGCGAGCGGCAAGTCGCGCGAGGACGTCGCCGCCGCGATGCTCGCCAGCGTGCCCGCCGGCCGCTTCGCGCAGCCGGAGGAAACAGGCGGCGTGATCGCCTTCCTGTGCTCGCCCGCCGCCGGCTACGTCAACGGCGTCTCGCTGGCGGTCGACGGCGGGCGGATGCAGTCGATCTGACCGGTCAGGTCGCTTTCCGCAGGCATCCGCTGATGGCGTAGTGCCCGGTGGCCGCGATCGCGGCGTCGCCGCGCACGATGCTCACCTGCACCTGCGACCCGGGATCGGCGTGGAACTTCACCGGCCCGGACGTCTTGCGATCGAGTGGCGTGAACCCGGGCAGGATCGGCAGCGTGTAGTCGATGCGCGCCGTGCCCTGCCACACGCCGACATTGAAGTCGCTGTATTCGGACTCGGTCCGCAGGCGTACGCTCGCCGAGACGTACTGGACGACGTAGCGATATCCCCGCGGCACGGGCACGTAGGCGATGCCGTTCATCATGCCGGCCGGAATCTGTACGAGTCCGGATTGCTGCAGCGGTCGGGCGCAGGCCTGTACCTGGGCGCAAGCGAGGGCGCCCGCGGCCAGCAGCAGCGCCATTCCCAGTCCTCGGATGGATTGCATGGTTCGATTCCCGTCTCGATCCGGATCGGATCCCCGGATGAATCGGGAAACCGCGGCGCGGACTGACATCCGTCCGCGCCGCGCCGGTTAAGATGGGCCATGCAGCAACTGTCCCACTGGATCGACGGCCTGCCGCAGGCGCCCTCGGGCGGCGAGTGGCTGGAGGTCCACGACCCGGCCTCCGGCCGCCCGCACGCACGGGTGGCGTCCGGCACCGCGCAGGACGTGGAAACCGCGGTCGCGGCCGCTTCGGCCGCCTTCCCGCTCTGGTCGGGCCTGGCCAACGACGAGCGCGCGCGCTGGCTGGAGCGGCTGGCCGATGCGCTCGAGGCGAAGCTCGACCTGTTCGCGCAATCCGAAGCGCGCGACGGCGGCAAGCCGATCCGGCTCGCGCGCGAGGTCGAGATCCCGCGCGCGATCGCGAACCTGCGCTTCTTCGCCCACGCGGCCACCCAGTTCGCGAGCGAATCGCACCACGGGCAGGCGGGCCTGAACTACACCCTGCGCCAAGCGCTGGGCGTGGTCGGCACGATCTCGCCATGGAACCTGCCGCTGTACCTGTTCACCTGGAAGATCGCGCCGGCGCTGGCCGCGGGCAATACGGTGGTCGCCAAGCCGTCCGAGGTCACACCACTGACGGCGACGATGTTGGGCGAGCTCGCGGCAGAGATCGGCTTCCCTGCCGGCGTGCTGAACATCGTCCATGGCATGGGCCCGGAGGTGGGCGAGGCGATCGTGACCCATCCGGCGATACGGGCGATCTCGTTCACCGGCAGCACCGTGGTGGGAAAGCGCATCGCAGGACTCGCCGCGCCGCTGCTGAAGAAGGTGTCGCTGGAGCTCGGCGGCAAGAACGCGACGCTCGTGTTCGCCGACAGCGACTGGCAGGCGCAGCTCGACACGCTGGTGCGCTCGGCGTTCCAGAACAGCGGCCAGATCTGCCTGTGCGGCTCGCGTATCCTGGTGGAGCGCACGATCCTCGTCGAGTTCCGCGAGGCCTTCGTCGATCGCGTGCGCACGCTGCGCATCGGCGACCCGATCGATACCGACACCGAGCTCGGCCCGCTGGCCTCGCAGACGCATTTCGACAAGGTGATGGCCGCGCTGCAGCGTGCGCGCGACGAGGGTGGGCAGGTGCTGTGCGGCGGCAATGCGCTCGACCGGCCCGGCTGGTTCGTCGAGCCGACGCTGCTGGAAGGCCTGGGCCCGGACTGCGCCAGCAACCGCGAGGAGATCTTCGGGCCGGTCGCCACCCTGCAGCCGTTCGACGACGAGGACCACGCGCTGCGCCTGGCCAACGCCGTCGACTACGGGCTCGCCGCATCGGTCTGGACCCGCGACCTCGACCGCGCGCACCGCCTCGCCGCGGCCCTGCGCGTGGGCATCGTCTGGATCAACAGCTGGCTGATGCGCGACCTGCGCACGCCGTTCGGCGGCGTGGGCCAGTCCGGTCTCGGCCGCGAGGGCGGGTTCGAGGCGATGCGTTTCTTCACCGAACCGAAGAACGTCGGCATCGCTTTGCGATAATGCCGCCGACGACGCCACACGGACACCGCCGATGAGCCGACTGCGAGAGCTGCTGGACAAGAACGAAGCCTGGGCGGCGCGGATCGAGGCCGAGGACCCGACCTTCTTCCAGCGCCTGTCGGGCCTGCAGACCCCCAAGTTCCTGTGGATCGGCTGCTCCGACTCGCGCGTGCCCGCCAACCAGATCGTCGACATGGCGCCGGGCGAAGTGTTCGTCCACCGCAACATCGCCAACGTGGTGGTGCACACCGACCTCAACTGCCTGTCGGTGATCCAGTTCGCGGTCGACGTGCTCAAGGTCGAGCACATCCTCGTCGTCGGCCACTACGGCTGCGGCGGCGTGCTGGCGGCGCTCAAGGGCATGCGCCTGGGCCTGGCCGACAACTGGATCCGGCACGTCAAGGACGTGGCGAACAAGCACGACGGCGTGCTCGCGGACATCGCGCACGAAGGCCTGCGCCACGACCGGCTGTGCGAGCTGAACGTGCTCGAGCAGGTCGGCAACGTCTGCGAGACCACGATCCTGCGCGATGCCTGGTCGCGCGGGCAGAACGTGCACGTCTACGGCTGGGTGTACACGCTACGCGACGGGCGGGTGCACGACCTGGGCCTCGACATCGACAGCGAACAGGCGCTGGCCGACCAGTACGCGCCGGCGCTGGCGCGCATCCGGATCGACCGGGAGGACCGCTGATGCCGGGCGCCGGCATCCGCGCGGCGGCCGCGCCGAAGCCGGTCGGCCGCTACCCGCACGCGCGCCGCGTGGGTGAGCTGCTGTTCCTGTCGGGCATCGGACCGCGCGATCCCGCTACCGACCAGGTGCCCGGCAACGTGCATGATGGCGACGGCAGCCTGGTGACACACGACATCGACGCGCAGACGCGCGCCGTGTTCGCCAACGTCCGCGCCGTACTGGAAGCCAGCGGCGCGCGCTGGGAAGACCTGGTCGACGTGACCGTCTACCTCACCGACATGGCGGGCGACTTCGCCGGTTACAACGCGGTCTGGGCCGAGTATTTCCCCGACGTCGACACCGCGCCCTGCCGCACCACGCTGGGCATCGCCGCGCTGCCCACGCCGATCGCGATCGAGCTCAAGTGCGTGGCGCGGCTTCGGGACTGAGCAGGTCGCGCAGCGTGTCGGCCGCCTGCTCGGCGGCATCGTCGAAGGGATCCAGCACCACGTCCACCTGCAGCCGGCGCAGGTGTTCGGCCGCGCCCGCCATCCGCGCCGCGGCCACGAAGCGTCCATCGAAACCGGCCTCGCGCACCGCGCGTCGCAGGTGGGTCACGCTGTGGGCATCGGCCAGCGTCGCCACCACCAGCTCTGCGCCCGCCAGTGGCAGGGAGTGCGCGAACTCGGCGTCCTCGGCATCGCCGAAATGCACGTCCAGCCCCAGCGCACGCGCTTCGGCCACGGCGACCGGGTCGAAATCCACCCCCAGCGCCGTCACGCCATCGCGCGCCAGGGCGGACATCAGCCGCGCGCCGTAGCGGCCGACGCCGAACACCACCACCTGCACCGGCGTGCCGGACGCGTCCTCGCCCCGCTCCCGCCACGGGTCGCGACGCTCGAACACGCCCAGCCAGCGCTGCACGCGTTCGAACAGCGGATGCGAGTACAGGATCATGTACGACGACAGCGCGATGGTCACCAGTCCCACCAGGGTCACCAGGCTGAGCGCGGGCGATCCCACGTGCCCCAGCGCGACGCCCATCGCGATGAAGATCACCGAGAACTCGCTGATCTGCGCCACGGTCAGGCCGGCCATGAATCCGGTGCGACGGCGATAGCCCATGAAGCCCATGATCGCCATCACGATCAGCGGGTTGCCCACCAGCACGAACACCGACAGCGCCAACGCCGCCGGCAACTGGCTGCCGAGGTCGGAGAACACCAGCCCCGATCCCAGGTGGACGAAGAAGAACAGCAGCAGGAAGTCGCGCAGCCCGCTCAGGCGCGCGCCCACAGCTTCCCGGAAAGGCGTGCCCGCCAGCGCGAAACCGGCGACGAACGCACCCACCTCCTTGCTCAGTCCGAGGTGCTCGCCGAACGCGGCCAGCGCGACGCCCCACGCCACCGAGAACACCACCATCAGCTCCGGCGTGCTCGCCATCCACGGCAGTACCCAGCGCAGGCCGTAGCGGATCAGCAGGAACACCGCCACGACCCCCGCCAGCAGCTGGCCGGTCCATGCCAGCCAGTCCATGCCGCCACCGTCAGCGCCCGCCGCTTCGCCCACCCCGAGCGCGCCGATGATCATCATCGCCACCACCACCGCGATGTCCTGCACGATCAGGAAGCCGGTCGCGATGCGACCGTGCAGCGAATCGAGCTCGCGCTTGTCGCCGAGCAGCTTGATGATGATGATGGTGCTGGAAAACGTCAGCGCCACCGCGACGTAGATCGCCGTCAGCCGGTCCATGCCCAACGCCAGCGCGATCAGGAACCCGAACGCGATGGTGAACGCGAGTTGCCCGAGGCCGGTCGCCAGCGCCACCGGCCCCAGCTGCCTCACCAGCGCCGGGTCGAGTTTGAGTCCCACCAGGAACAGCAGCACGGTGATGCCCAGTTGCGACAGCAGCTCGATCGCATCGCTGTGGCCGACCCAGCCCAGCGCCGCCGGGCCGACCAGGATGCCGACCACGATGAAGGCGACTATGGTCGGCTGCCGCAGCCGCGCGGCCAGCAGGCCCACGCCAGCCGCCAACGCAAGGATCAGGGCGAAATCGGAGAACATGCGGCGGGCACCCGTTCAAGCTGGTGGCGACAAGCTTAACCGCGGCGACCTGGCCGCACTCATCCGGCCCCGGCCGACGGATGTGTAACATGCACGCATCGCCCGCGGGCAGCCCCTTATCGAGGAGTCGGACATGCCGATCCCCGCCCCCATCGACTTCAAGCGCTGGATCGAGGACAACCGCCACCTGCTCAAGCCGCCGGTGGGCAACAAGTGCATCTACGACGGCGAGTTCATCGTCATGGTCGTCGGCGGTCCAAACGCGCGTACCGACTACCACTGGGAGGAAGGCGCCGAGTGGTTTTACCAGCTCGAAGGCGAGATGACCCTGCGCATCCAGGAGGATGGCAAGGTGCGCGACATCCCGATCCGCGCCGGCGAAACCTTCCTGCTGCCGCCGAAGGTGCCGCATTCGCCGCAGCGCGCCGCCGGCTCCATCGGCCTGGTGATCGAGCGCAGGCGCCTGCCGCACGAGGACGACGGCCTGCTGTGGTTCTGCGAGAACTGCAACCAGAAGGTGTACGAGGAATACTTCCACCTCGAGGACATCGAGCAGGATTTCTTCCGCGTGTTCGAAACCTTCTATCGCAGCGACGAACTGCGCACCTGCAAGGCCTGCGGCCATCTCAACCCCCGTCCGACGCGGTACGAGATGCAGGCCGACTCGCAGGCCGACATCACCTGATCCGATCCATGCTCAAGATCGACATCCACGCCCATTACCTGCCGCGAGACTGGCCCGACCTCGCACGCCGGTACGGCGACGCGCGGTTCCCGGTGATCCATCACACCGAAGACGGCCGCCATCGCATCTACAAGGACGGCAGGTTCTTCCGCGAGATCTGGTCGAAGACCTGGGATCCGCAGGAGCGTATCGACGATTTCGCGCGGTTCGGCGTGCAGGTGCAGGTGATCAGCACGGTGCCGGTGATGTTCAGCTACTGGGCCAGGCCGGCGCATGCGCTGGAGCTGCACCAGGCGCTCAACGACCACATGGCGGCGACCTGTCGCGATTTTCCGCGCCACTACGCGGGCATCGGCACGGTGCCATTGCAGTCGCCGCGGCTGGCGGTGCAGGAGCTGGAGCGGTGCATGGACCAGCTCGGGCTGCAGGGCGTGCAGATCGGCTCGCACGTGCAGGTCTCGCCCGACACGCACTGGAACCTCGACGCGCCCGAGCTGTTCCCGTTCTTCGAGGCGGCCGCGGACCTCGGCGCCGCGATCCTCGTGCACCCCTGGGACATGATGGGCACCGACACCATGCCCAAGTACTGGCTGCCGTGGCTGGTGGGCATGCCGGCCGAACAGTCGCGCGCGGCATGCTCGCTGGTGTTCGGCGGCGTGCTGGAGCGGCTGCCGAAGCTGAAAGTGTGCATGGCCCACGGCGGCGGCAGCTTCCCCTACACCATCGGCCGCATCGAGCACGGCTTCAACATGCGGCCCGACCTCGTCGCCACCGACAATCCGCACAACCCGCGCGATTACCTGCAGCGGCTGTATTTCGATTCCTGGGTGGCCGACCCGCGCGCGCTGCGCTATCTGCTCGACACCTGCGGCACGGAGCGGGTGATGCTCGGTACCGACTATCCGTTCCCGCTGGGCGAACAGACCCCCGGCGCCGGCATCGAGCAGATCGAGCTGGACGAGGCCGAACGCGCCCGGCTCTACCACGGCACCGCGCTGGAATGGCTGGGCCTGCCGCTCTCCCGCTTCGCGTAGGAGCGCCTCCCGGCCCGAAGTCCGGTGCCCGGCTTCCGGTCCGGGCGCGCGGAAGCGCTTCGTTGCGACATCGGGACCCCGCGCGGTGCGCCCGGTCGCAGGCGGGTGTCCGGGCGGCGTGTTCGCGCCTGAAGGCGCTCATACAATGACGCCATGACCGCCGACCTGTACTCCGCCGACCACGCCCGCGCGCTGGATTCCGCCGATCCGCTCGCCGGATTCCGTGCCGAGTTCCTGCTTCCGCGCCACGATGGGCACGAACAGGCCTACTTCTGCGGCAACTCGCTCGGGCTGCAACCCAAAGGCGCGCGCGCCCACGTCGAGGAAGTGCTCGACAAGTGGGCGGCCGAAGCGGTCGAGGGCCATTTCACCGGTCAGGCGCAGTGGATGCCCTACCACGAACTGGTGCGCGATCCGCTGGCGGACGTGGTCGGCGCGCAACCTTCGGAAGTGGTGGCGATGAATTCGCTGACCGCCAACCTGCACCTGATGATGGTGAGCTTCTACCAGCCGACGATCGAGCGCACCGCGATCCTGGTCGAGGCCGGCAGCTTTCCGTCCGACCGCTATGCGGTCGAGTCGCAGTTGAAGTACCGGGGGCTGCCCCCCGGGCACACGCTGATCGAGGTGGAACCGGACAACGCCGACGGCACGTTCTCGATGGAGGCGATCGAGCGCGCGATCCGTGCCGACGGCAAGCGCCTGGCGCTGGTGCTGTGGCCGGGCGTGCAGTACCGCACGGGACAGGCCTTCGACCTGAAGGAGATCGCTCGCATCGGGCACGAGGTCGGTGCGATCGTCGGCTTCGACCTTGCGCACGCGGTCGGCAACCTGCCGCTGCAACTGCACGACAGCGGTGCCGACTTCGCGGTGTGGTGCCACTACAAGTACATGAACGCGGGGCCCGGCGCAGTCGCCGGCTGCTTCGTGCACGAGCGCCACGCGCGCACGCATCGCCCGCGTTTCGCCGGCTGGTGGGGCCACGAGCAGGCCAGCCGGTTCCGCATGGGGCCGGAGTTCGTGCCCACGCCCGGGGCCGACGGCTGGCAGCTCAGCAACCCGCCGATCCTCGCGCTCGCCCCGCTGCGGGCTTCTCTGGACCTGTTCGCGCGCGCCGGCATGGATGCGCTGCGTGCGAAGTCCGAAAGCCTCACCGGTTATCTCGAAGCGCTGATCGACCTGCGCCTGCGCGACACGCTGCAGATCATCACCCCGCGCGACCCGTCGCAGCGCGGCTGCCAGCTCTCGCTGCGCGTCACCGGAGGGTGCGGTCTGTCGGGCCGGGATGCCGGCCGCGCGCTGTTCGAAACCCTCGGCGGGCAGGGTATCGTCGGCGACTGGCGGGAGCCGGACGTGATCCGAATCTCGCCGGCCCCGCTCTACAACACGCACGCCGACGTGCTGCGCTTCGCGCGTGCGGTGGAGCAGTGGAGGAGCGCAGGCGCATGAGCGACGGTCGTACCATCACCATCATCGGCGCCGGACTCGCCGGCAGCCTGCTCGCGACCCTGCTCGCCCGGCGTGGCTGGCCGGTGGAGGTGTTCGAGCGGCGCGGCGATCCGCGCGTGCACGGGTACGCCGGCGGTCGCTCGATCAACCTGGCGCTGGCCGAGCGCGGCCTGCACGCCCTGCGGCAGGCGGAGGCCGACCCCGGCGTGATGCGCCAGGCGGTGATGATGCGCGGGCGCATGGTGCACCCGCTGCATGGCGAGCCCGAGCTGCAACGCTACGGCCGCGACGACAGCGAGGTGATCTGGTCGATCAACCGCGGCGAGCTCAACATCGTGCTGATCGAGGCGGCGGAGGCCGCGGGCGCGACCCTGCATTTCGATCGCCGGCTGGAGGAGGTCGACTTCGCCGCCGGCACGATGCGCGTGCTCGGCGACGGCCATGACCAGCGTCGCGGCTTCGATACCCTGGTCGGCGCCGACGGCGCGGGCTCCACCCTGCGCGCGCAGATGATGCGGGTGAACGACCTTGGCGAACGGACCGAGTGGCTCGACCACGGCTACAAGGAACTCGAGATCCCGCCCGGCGCCAACGGCAGCTTCCGCATCGAACCCAATGCGTTGCACATCTGGCCTCGCGGCCACTACATGTGCATCGCCCTGCCGAACGACGAGCGCACCTTCACCGTCACCCTGTTCATGCCGCACGAAGGCGCGTACCCCAGCTTCGCCACCGTGCCCGATGGCGATGCCGCGCGCATCCTGTTCAAGGAGCAGTTCGCCGACGCGGTGCCGCTGATCCCCCGGCTGGAGGACGATTTCGAGGCCAATCCCACCGGGACGCTCGGTACGCTCTATCTCGATCGCTGGCACCTCGATGGCAAGGCGGTGCTGGTCGGCGACGCCGCGCACGCGATGGTGCCTTTCCACGGCCAGGGCATGAACTGTGCGTTCGAGGACTGCGTTGCGCTTGCCGACCAGCTGCGGCCGGACGCGGATTTCGCCACCGCCTACGCCGCCTTCGCCGCCGAGCGCATGCCCAACGCCGCCGCCATCCAGCACATGGCGCTGGAGAACTACATCGAGATGCGAGACCGCGTCGACGATCGCGACTACCGCCTGCAGCGTGCCCTGGAACTGCTGCTGCAGGAACGCCACCCGGGCCGCTTCGTCCCGCATTACGCGATGGTCAGTTTCATGCGCATTCCCTACGCGACCGCCCTGGCGCGAGGCGAGGTGCAGCGCGACATCCTGCAGCGCGCCACCGACGGCATCGAGACGCTCGATGCGGTCGACTGGGCCGCGCTCGATGCCGAGATCGCCGCGCGCCTGGCCCCGTTGCCACCGGTCCCGTAGGCCGCCTCGGGCGCGCCCTCGCGCCGTGCTGGCGTCACCCGGGCCGGTTGGGCCGCGGACGCCCATTTCCCGCCGGTGGCGGACGGGAGGCTGGTGGCCGCCGACGCCGCTCTTACAATGGGGGCATGGGCGCCAGCTTCCTGTTCTACGACCTCGAAACCTTCGGCGCGGATCCGCGTCGCTCGCGCATCGCCCAGTTCGCCGCGATCCGCACCGACGAGGCGCTCGAGGAGATCGACGAGCCGGTCGACTTCCTGGTGCGCCCGGCCGACGACCTGCTGCCCTCGCCGGATGCGTCGATGGTCACCGGCCTGTCGCCGCAGCATGCGCTGGCGAAGGGCGTGCCGGAGGCAGAGGCGTTCTCGCGCATCTTCGACGAGATGTCGCGGCCGCAGACCTGCACGCTCGGCTACAACTCGCTGCGTTTCGACGACGAGTTCGTCCGCTTCGGCCTGTACCGCAACTTCTTCGACGCCTACGAACGCGAATGGCGCGGCGGCAATTCACGCTGGGACCTGCTCGACGTGATGCGGCTGGCGCATGCGCTGCGCCCGGACGGGATCGCCTGGCCCGCGCGCGAGGACGGCAAGGGGACCTCGTTCAAGCTCGAACACCTCGCCGCCGCGAACGGCGTGCGCGTGGGCGATGCGCACGAGGCGCTCTCCGACGTGCGCGCGCTGATCGGCCTCGCGAGGCGCTTCCGTCAGAGCCAGCCGCGGTTGTGGACCTATGCCCTGCAACTGCGCGACAAGCGCTTCGCCGCCGGCCTGGTCGATACGGTGGCGATGACGCCGTTGCTGCACGTGTCGCAGCGCTACCCTGCCAGCCGCCTCTGTGCGGCGCCGGTACTGCCGCTTGCGCGTCATCCGCGGTTCGACACGCGGGTGATCGTGTTCGACCTCGACAGCGAGCCCGACGCCCTGCTCGACCTGGACGCGGAGACCATCGCCGCGCGACTGTACCTGCGCGCGGATGCGCTGCCGGAAGGCGAAAGCCGGGTCGCGCTCAAGGAAGTCCACCTCAACCGCTGCCCGGCGCTGGTGCGCTGGGACCACCTGCGCGAAGAGGACCTGGCACGGCTGGCGATCGAACCCGCGCGGATCGAACAGCGCGCCTCGCGACTGCGCGCCGCCGGGCCCGCGCTCGCGGAGAAGCTGCGCCGGGTATACGCGGTCGAGCGCGAACTCCCCCCCGGCGACGCCGACGGTGCGCTCTACGACGGCTTCCTGCCCGATGGCGACAAGCGGCTGTTCGCGCAGGTCCGCTCCACATCGCCCGCGCAACTGGGCGCGCGGCAATTCGGCTTCCGTGACCCGCGCCTGGTCGAACTGCTGTTCCGTTACCGCGCACGCAACTGGCCCGACAGCCTGGACCAGGGCGAACGCGCGCGCTGGGACGACTACCGCCGCGCACGACTCGCCGAAGGCAGCGGCCTGTCCGAGCTGGGGTTCACGCAGTATTTCCAGCGGATCGCGACACTGCGGGCCGAACATGCGGCCGACGCCAGCCGCCTGCAACTGCTCGACCAGCTCCAGGACTGGGGCACCGGACTCGCCCACGGCCTGGGCGGCATCGCGCCGGATGCCGGCACCGAAGAGCCCCGTCCTCCCGCCTGACCGCAGGCGCCGCCGCCGACCACCAACCCCCTTCTATCACTGCATGACCACGTACTTCACCGAAAAGAGCCTGAAATTCCTGCGCGCCCTCGCCCGCCACAACGAGCGCGCGTGGTTCCAGGACCATCGCGACGACTACGAGAACCACGTGCGCGAGCCGTTCCGGCGACTGCTGGACGACCTGCAGGCGCCGCTGGCCAGGGTGAGCACGCATTACCGCGCCGATCCCGCGAAAGTCGGCGGTTCGCTGTTCCGCATCCACCGCGACACGCGCTTCGCCAACGACAAGACGCCGTACAAGGGCTGGCAGGGCGCGCGCCTGTTCCACGAGCGCAGCCGGCAGGTGCCGGCGCCCTCGTTCTACCTGCACCTGCAGCCGGGCAACTGTTTCATGGGCGGCGGCATCTGGCACCCGGAGCTGCCGGTGCAGCGCCGGATCCGCCAGTTCATCTTCGACAATCCGGGCGGCTGGAAGGCCGCGGCGCACGCGCCTGCGTTCCGGCGACGGTTCGACCTCGACGCCGAGGACATGCTGGTGCGACCCCCGCGCGGCTTCCCCGCAGACTTCGAGTACATCGACGACCTGCGCCACCGCAACTTCGTCGCCTGGCGCGCGATCGAGGACAACGTGATGGTCGGCCCGAGGCTGCTCGCGACCCTGGAGAAGGACCTGCAGGCGCTGGCGCCGTTCATGGACTATCTTTGCGCGGCGCTCGACCTGGAGTTCTGAGCCATGCGCAAGTGGATCGCCCTCGCCGTGCTGATGCTCGCCGCCGTGCTGGCGTATGCCGCGGCGGGCCCGTACCTGACGATCCACGCGATCGGCAAGGCGGTGCGCGAGGAGAACGCAGGGGCGCTGGCAAAGCACGTCGACTTCCCGCCGCTGCGCGCGAGCCTCAAGGCGCAGCTCGGCGACCGGCTGGTGCGCGGCGTGGGCATCGACGCGCAATCCGGGCTGCTCGGCGCGCTCGGCATGACCGTGGCCAACGAACTGGCCGGCGGCGCGGTCGAGCTGATGGTCACGCCCTACGGCCTGGGCGCACTGATGGAGGGCCGCAAGGTGTGGAACCGCGCCAGCGGCACGCCGCCGCCGCGCAGGGGCGAGCGCGAAGCACTCCGGCCCGACCCTCTGCGGGACGCCGAACGTCGCTACGAGTCGACCTCACGCTTCACAGCCACCATCCATACTGGTGATGGCGCGCCAGTGGTGTTCGTCTTGACCCGCAACGGGGTGCGCTGGAAGCTCTCGGACATCCGCCTGCCGCCGCCCTGATCCCGCACGCCCGGCGCCCCCGATCCCGTACGCGTTTCTCGCGGATTCCGGGCTTGAAGCTCACCGGCCAGGGTGCGGTTCCGGACAATGCGCGGGTGAACCGGTCGGCCCCATGGGCAATGACCGGAGCGCGCACGGCCGCGTCGTTTCCGCGTCCATCGACGGGTCCGGGTGCGGACTCCCGCCAGGCCGGCCCGTTGCCGCTGCATGACCCACGGCATCGCCGGTTCGCGTGCGATCATCATTGCTTCGCCGCGGCGAGCGTCATGCGGGCAATGAAGAGGGGATCGTCCCCACCGGGGACATCCGGACGGACGCCGAGCTTCTCCCAGCTTGCCCCGCTGACCCTGTTGACAGGCCGGGCGTAGGGAATCGAGATGCGGTAGCCGCCTGATAGCTGCACGGGCTCGCCGAGCAGGCTGGCCGCGCCGCCGGTCCGGCTTCCCACGACTTTCGCCCGGCCCAGCACCTGCAGAGAATAGGCGACGAACTCCGCCGCCGAACCCGTCCTGCGATCCACCAGCACCACCAGCGGACGCGTGAACGCCTCGAGTTCGCGCCGAGGAAGCGGGCTGTCGCTGACTGTGCCGCGTTGCTCGATGCGCTGGACCTGCGAGACCTCGTCGGCAAGGAACGTGCGAACGAGCTGTTCCGCCGTGCCCGCGTCGCCTCCACCGTTCTGGCGCAGGTCCAGGATCAGCCCGCCGCTGTCCGCAAGCAGGGAGAACGCAGCCTGGATCTTGGCGCCCGCCACGTCCCACGGGTAGAACGTCGACAGTCGCAGGTAGCCGACGTTTCCCTCGAGGACCCGCACTTCGCGCACGCCCGCGTTCGCCTTCCCGGCATCGGCGCGCCATGCCATCAGCCAGTCCTGCGGATCGCCGGCCTGGCCGGGGGCTTCGACATGGAAGTGCCCGTCATACGCATCCAGATCGGCGTTGAGTTGTTCGACGAACGATGCAGGGACCTCGCAAGTATCGACATAGCGCCCGCTGTCCGCCCACTGGGACAGGGCCTGCGCGATATGGCGGCCCCGCCCCGGGTCCACGTACGTCTCCTGGACCGCTGCGGCGGCGTCGCGCAGGACGCTCTCCTGCGACGGGCAGCCGGCCGCGAGCACGGCCCCCAGAACGATCGCGAATACCATGGCCACCTCCGGCTTGATAATATGTAAGCGCTTATATATCATCGCGACGATGGATCGACAAGCGACATTGGGCACCCTGCTGCGTGCCCTGCTCGATCAACTCGACCCCGCGGTCGAGCGAGCCTATGCCGACCTTGGCCTTCATTTCCGCCCGCGCTTCACGCCGGTCGTACGGGTGCTGCGCGACGCCGGTCCGGTCCGGATCAAGGAAGTCGCCGAGCGCTGCGGATTGAGCCATTCCGCCCTCAGCCAGACGGTTTCGGCGATGGTGGCGGAAGGCTGGATCAAGGTGGCCCAGGGCGCGGATGCCCGCGAAAGGGTCCTGCGGCTGACGGCAAAGGCAAACAGGGCACTGCCGCTGCTGGAAGCACAGTGGCAGGCCACTGCGCAGGCCGCACGGAGCCTCAGCGGAGATGTCGGCGTATCGCTCGAGGACACGCTCGCAACCGCGCTGCGGGCATTGCAGCAACGGTCCTTCGATGAACGGATCCGCGAAGCCGTCGGTGCGCGGATTCCGCGCAGGGTCGACTAGGCGCGGCCGCGACGCATCCAGACGTCTGCCGGAACCGGGACCAGGCGCCGGACGTCGCACAGGTGCACCGTGGCGATGGCTGCCTCGGGTCTCCGCCAGCGGCGCCGTGATTCATCGGTCCACATCGGCAACCGGGGACGGCAGCGCCCTGTGTCGATGGTAGAGCGTATCGCGCCAGGCGATCACCGATGCCGATTCCTCCGCGAGTCCGGGCCAGGTCCAGACAATGCGGGTCGCCGGTCCCAGGGCGATGAATGAAGAATCCACGGGTTGGACGAACTGAAACGCGCTCGCGGCGGCGATGTCGGCAAAGCTGAAGCGATCGTCCACCAGGAACATGCGCCCGCGCAGCGCGGCCTCCAGTTGCCGGATCACCGAGCGCGCGGTTTCGAGCGCAGCGGCGGGCTCATAAGTCGCTGCGTACTTCTTTTCGAGCCGACGCACCGCCAGCGACCCGACAGCGGCGACGACGGGATGGAGCCAGTCCGGTGTCCGGACAGGAGCGGCCTCCAGTATCGACGCGCTTCCGGTCTTCAAGCCTGCAAGCACACGCGCCCTGCCAAGCTGCATCAGGGGTTCGATGCGCGAGCACCACGCCAGCACTTCGTCGGCGGTGGCGGCAGGCAAGAGCCTGGGCATGGAGCCCTTGCTGTCGGCGTAATGCGCGATCGCAACGGAATCCCTGAGCCTCACCGGGCCATCAACCAGGAGCGGGACCGAGACGGCGCCCGTGGCCTTGCGCGCGGCCGCCCTGAGCCTCAGGTCGCCCAGCAACGGGGTGTGTTCGACGAGCGAGTAGCGCAGGCGATGGTGGTCCATTGCCCAGCGGGCACGCTCCGACCATGGCGCGAAGTGCTCGGAGTACAGCATGGGGATCGTATGCATGCCATTCCATGAAAATGCGGTTCCGGCAATGCCCTGCCTGCCTCGGCGGCATCTGCCTCGAGTCGGCAGGGGCGTGGCCCGGGTTCGTGAACACCATCGCATCGGGACGCGGGGCGACCGGGGAAACGCCGCCCCGTCCTCGATGACGAATGAACGGCGGGGCGGTCCTGCGATTGCCGCCATGCGGAGCGGCACCGGACGACGACGTCATCCACCGGCAGTCTGCGGCCGATTGCTGGCGACGAGGCAGGACGCGCATGTTTCGCCGTTCCCGATGCCATTCAACCAGATTCGCCGCGTCCGCGATGTGCGTCGTCGGGCATCCCGGTTGGCCAGCACGTGGTTCGGCCGATACCGCCGCTACGCACCAGCGGACCCCGGCTCCGGGCCACGGAAGGTCCCGGGTCCCGCGCGATCCCGCTAGTCGTTCGATACCCCGTGTGGCACGTGGCCCGCGAGTACGTGCTGGCGGGCGCTGTCGATGTTGTGCGCCGAATCGTCGAAGAAGATGTCGGCGCCGAAGGCCTCGAGGAACGGTCCCTTGGCGCGGCCGCCGAGGAACAGGGCCTCGTCCAGGCGCACGCCCCATTCGCGCAGGGTGCGGATCACGCGTTCGTGCGCGGGCGCGGAGCGCGCGGTGACCAGGGCGGTGCGGATCGGGGCAGCTTCGCCAACGGGAAACGCGGCCTGGAGGTCATGAAGGGCCGAGAGGAAGGCGCGGAAGGGGCCGCCGGAGAGCGGTTCGCGGGCGCGCTCGATCTCGTGGCGGTGGAAGGCGTCGATGCCACCCTCGCGCGAGACGCGCTCGCCTTCGTCGCCGAAGATCACCGCATCGCCGTCGAAGGCGATGCGGATCTGCTCGCTGGCCATGGTGCCGGGCTTGGCGCGGTCCGGAAGGATGGTGGCGGCGGCGACGCCGTTGGCCAGTGCCTGGCGCACGGACTCGGGGTTGGCGGACAGGAACAGCTGCGCGCCGAACGGGCGGATGTACGGCCAGGTGGGTTCGCCCGAAGTGAAGGTGGCGCGCGAGATCGGCAGCTTGTGGTGCTGGATCGAGTTGAAGATGCGCAGACCGGTATCGGCGGAGTTTCGCGAGAGCAGGATCACCTCGACCCGCGGCGCTTCGGCGGGCGCGGCGATGTTGAGCGCCAGCAGCTTGCGCACCAGCGAGAAGGCGATGCCGGGTTCCAGCACATCGTCCTCGTGGGTGCGCTGGTACTCGGAATAGGGCTCGATGCCCTCGCGTTCGAACAGCGCGTGGCTGTCCTCGAGGTCGAACAGCGCGCGCGAGGAAATCGCGATGGTGAGGACCGCGACGGGTTCTTTGCCGGACATGCGGGGATTATGCATTCGTTGGCGTGTACCCGGGGTGCGATGGCTTCGGCCTGCCCCCCATCCGCCTCCGGCACCTTCCACCCGTGAAGGGCGCAATGCCCCGCCGATCGGGGGAAGGGAAAGGCGAGCCCCTGTCCGCCTTCGGTACCTGCCCCGCGAGCGGGGAAGGGAAAAGCCGGGCGGGCCTCAGGCCTCGAACTGCTCGCTGAGGATGCGTTCCTCGAGGTTGTGCTCGGGATCGAACAGCATGGTGACCGTGCGCTCGCGCGACTCGCGGATCATCACTTCGACCACGTCGCGCACCTCGTGCGAGTCGGCGGTGGCGCTGACCGGTCGCTTGAACGGATCGAGCACCCGGAAGCGCACTTCAGTGTCCCCCTTGAGCAGGGCGCCGCGCCAGCGCCGGGGGCGGAACGCGGCGATCGGCGTCAGCGCGACCACGTTCGCGCCCAGCGGCAGGATCGGGCCATGCGCGGAGTAGTTGTAGGCGGTGCTGCCTGCGGCGGTGGCCACCATCACGCCATCGGCGATCAGCTCGTCCAGGCGCGGCTTGCCGTTGAGCTCGATCGACAGGTGCGCGGCCTGACGGGTCTGCCGCAGCAGCGAGACTTCGTTGTAGGCCAGCGAACCCACGGTGGCACCGGATTCGGTCTGCGCGATCATCTCCAGCGGATGCAGCACCGCCGGCTCGGCCGCGTGGATCCGCTCGAGCAGGTCGTCCTCGCGATGCTGGTTCATCAGGAAGCCGACCGTGCCCAGCTTCATGCCGAACACCGGCCGGGCGAGGCTGCCGTAGCGGTGCAGGGTCTGCAGCATGAATCCGTCGCCACCCAGTGCGCACAGCACGTCCGCCTCCTCGGGCTGGCACTGGCCGTGGCGCGTGGTCAGCGCGGCAAGCGCCTCCTGGGCGTCGTCGATCTGGCTGGCGAGGAAGGCGATGCGTGGCGTGGTGCTCATCCGCTGATCCTGCTCGGTCGACGTTGGAGCATAACCCGAGCGCCGTCGTCACCGCGTGGCAGCAGGCTCCCTGGACCGCCGTGCAGCGCATCGTCCGCGATCGTCGACTACCGCTTCCATGCGCGATGCAGGGTGGCGTCGCGTCCGGAATGACGGGCACGGGGGTGCAGTTGCGACGAGGATCCCAGCGCACACGGTCGCCGCTCCCTGCGCGTGGGGATCCGGGGTCGTCCGTTTCCGCGCGGGACCCGGGTCGTCCGTTCCCGCGCGGGAGCCGGCCGGGCAGCCCTCGGCCGCGGCCGAAGGCCTGGCGACGGGAGCCGCATCGGACGTTGCCGGCCGCGACATGGCCGCGGCCGGCGTGGACGTCAGCCGCGCTGCGCCAGCTGCGACAGGCGCTGCACCGCGACCGATACGGTCGGATAGTCCAGGATCTTCTGCGCCGCGAGTTCGGTCAGCATCGCCAGGGTGAAACGCAGCGTGGAATCGTCGCGCTCCAGCCAGTGGCGCACCTTGTCCTCCGCGCTGTCGCCCGGCATCGCCAGCACCTGGCCGACGATGATCCGCTGTTGCGCGGCGAGTTCCTCGCGCAGCACGCCGCGCGCGACCGCGTGCCAGCGGCCGTCGACCTGCAACGCGTCGATCTGTTCGGCCAGCCACGGCACGCGCAACGCCTCGCCGACGCGGAAATACAGCCTGGCCACGTCCACCGGGCGCCGCTTGCGCTCGCTCGCCAGCTCGATGATGTCGGCGCTGGTTTCCAGATACGGCAGCGCGGCGAGCTGGCCGGCCAAGTCCGCCGGCACGCCCTGGCCGAGCCAGTCTGCCAGGCTGGCCTCGTACGCGGGGCGCTGCGAATCGGGCAGGATGTTCTCGCCCGCGCGGATGTCGCGGAAACCATCGTGGTAGCGATTCACCGCGGTGGTGATGTCCGGGATCGCGCCGGGGCGCGACAGCAGCCAGCGCGTGAACGAGCGCTGCAGGTTCCAGATCACCAGCAACGCGTCGATCTGCACCGATTCGGGGACCTTGCCGTCGAGCGCGTCGATCTCCACCCACAGCGCGCGCGCCTCCAGCGTCTCGCGGGTGATGGTGAAGGCCTTGGCGACGTCGCCGATGCTGCGGCCGCTGTCTTCCTGCATGCGCAGCAGGAAGGTGGCGCCCATGCGGTTGATCATGGTGTTGGTCACCGCCGTGGCGATGATCTCGCGCTTGAGCCGGTGCTGCTCCATCGCCTGCGCGTACTTCTTCTGCAGCGGCTTCGGGAAGTAGCGCTGCAGTTCCTTGGACAGGTACGGGTCCTCCGGCACGTCGGAGCGCAGCAGCTCGTCGAACGCGACCAGCTTGGAGTACGACAGCAGCACCGCCAGCTCGGGCCGGGTGAGGCCCTGGCCGCGGGCCTTGCGCTCGGCGATCTCGGCATCCGAGGGCAGGTACTCGATCTGGCGGTCGAGGAGCCCGCGCTGCTCGAGCGTGCGGATGAAGTGCTGCTTGGAGCCCAGGCGGGAGACGCTCATCCGCTCCATCAGGCTGATCGCCTGGTTCTGGCGGTAGTTGTCCCACAGCACCAGCTGCGCGACCTCGTCGGTCATCGAGGCGAGCAGCCTGTTGCGCGCCTCCATCTTCAGTTTGCCGTCCTGCACCTGGGCGTTGAGCAGGATCTTGATGTTGACCTCGTGGTCGGAGGTGTCGACGCCCGCGGAGTTGTCGATGAAGTCGGTGTTGAGGAGCACGCCGTGCTGGGCCGCCTCGATCCGCCCGAGCTGGGTCAGGCCGAGGTTGCCGCCCTCGCCCACCATCCGGCAGCGCAGGTCGCGGCCGTCGACCCGGATCGCGTTGTTGGCGCGGTCGCCGACGTCGGCATGCTGTTCGCGGCTGGACTTGACATAGGTGCCGATGCCGCCGTTCCACAACAGGTCCACCGGGGCGCGCAGGATCGCCGACAGCAGCTCGTTGGGCGCCATCGCCGTGGTGCCCTCGGGCAGGCCGAGCGCGTCGCATGCCTCGGGCGAAAGCGGAATCGACTTGAGCGTACGCGGGTACACCCCGCCCCCCTTCGAGATCAGGGCGGTGTCGTAGTCAGCCCAGCTCGAACGCGGCAGCTGGAACATCCGCTCGCGCTCTGCGTAGGAACGGGCGGCATCGGGCTGCGGATCGATGAAGATGTGGCGGTGGTCGAACGCGGCCACCAGGCGGATGTGCCTGGACAGCAGCATGCCGTTGCCGAACACGTCGCCGGACATGTCGCCGATGCCCACGCAGGTGAAGTCCTGCGCCTGCGAATCGTGGCCCAGGGCGCGGAAGTGGCGCTTGACCGACTCCCAGGCGCCGCGCGCGGTGATGCCCATGCCCTTGTGGTCGTAGCCGACCGAGCCGCCGGAGGCGAACGCGTCCGCCAGCCAGAAGCCGTAGTCGGCGGAGATGCCGTTGGCGATGTCGGAGAACGTGGCGGTGCCCTTGTCGGCGGCGACCACCAGGTACGGGTCGTCCTGGTCGTGGCGCACGACGTCGGCCGGCGGCACGATGCGGCCGTCGACGATGTTGTCGGTGACGTCGAGCAGGCCGCTGATGAACAGCCGGTAGCAGGCCACGCCCTCGGCGAACAGCGCGTCGCGGTCGCCGCCGGCCGGCGGACGCTTGACGATGAAGCCGCCCTTCGAGCCCACCGGGACGATCACCGTGTTCTTCACCATCTGCGCCTTGACCAGGCCCAGCACCTCGGTGCGGAAGTCCTCGCGCCGGTCGGACCAGCGCAGGCCGCCGCGCGCGACCGCGCCGAAGCGCAGGTGGATGCCTTCGACCCGCGGGCCGTAGACGAAGATCTCGCGGTACGGGCGCGGCTTCGGCAATTCCGGCACCCGGGCCGAATCGAACTTGAACGCGATCGTCTCCTTGAAGCCGCCGTCGGCGCCGCGCTGGTAGTAGCTGGTGCGCAGGGTCGCATCGATCACGCCCATGAAGCTGCGCAGGATGCGGTCCTCGTCGAGGCTCGAGACGTTGTCGAGCAGTGCCTTGAGCGCCTTGCGCGTGGTCTCGTAGCGCACGTCGCGTTCGTCGCGACGGGCGTCGATCACCGGCTGCAGCAGCGCCATCGCCGACCTGTCGCCGGCGGTGAGTGCCTGCAGTTGCCCTGCGAAAGCGTCGATCTCCCGTTCGAGCTCCTCCCTGCGGCGGTCGCCGGGATCGAAGCGTGCCTCGAACAGCTCCACCAGCAGGCGGGCGATCAGCGGGTTGCCCGCGAACGTTTCCTCGACGTAGCTCTGCGAGAACGGCACCCCGACCTGCTGCAGGTAGCGTGCGTAGCCACGCAGCAGCGCGACCTGGCGCCAGCGCAGCGACGCGCCGAGGATCAGCCGGTTGAGGCCGTCGTTCTCGGCATCGCCACGCCACAGGCGCTCGAAGGCTTCGCCGAAACCGGCGCCGGCGCGCTCGACATCGAGCCCGACCACGCCCGATTCGACCTCGAAGTCCTGGATGTACACCGGCGCGCCGTCGACCTCGATCCGGTAGGGATGCTCGGTGATCACCCGCAAGCCGAGATTCTCCATCATCGGCAGCGCGTCCGACAACGGGATGTCGCCGCGCTGGCGATAAAGCTTGAAGCGCAGTGCACCTTCTCCCGGAAGCGCATGCGGCGACTGCTGCAGGCTCAGCTGCAGGTCGTCGACATCGCGCAGCGCGGCCAGGCGCTCGACGTCGGTCGCCGCGATCGCCGGGGTCGCGTTCTCGATGTAGCCCGCCGGCAGGGCGCGGCCGTAGCGGCCTGCGAGCGCCAGGCCGTGCTCCTCGCCGTGGCGCGCCACCAGCTCGTCGCGCAGGTCGTCCTGCCAGTTGCGGACGATGACCGCCAGCTCGCGCTCGAGCTGGGCCTGGTCCACCTCGAACTTCTCGCCGCCGCGCGGACGCACGATCAGGTGCACCTGCGCCAGCGGCGACTCGCCGATCAGCACGCTGGCGTCGACGTGGTCGGCATGCAGCGTCCGCCGCAGCATCGCCTCCACCCGCCTGCGCACCTCGGTGTTGAAGCGGTCGCGCGGGATGTAGACCAGCACCGAATAGAAGCGGCCGTAGCGGTCGCGGCGCAGGAACAGCCTGCTGCGCACGCGCTCCTGCAGGCCGAGCACGCCGGTCCCGAGGCGGTAGAGTTCCTCGGCGCTGGACTGGAACAGTTCGTCGCGCGGCAGGGTTTCGAGGATGTGCTTGAGCGCCTTGCCGCTATGGCCGGTCGGCTTGAGCCCCGATTCGCTCATCACGTGTTCGTAGCGCTCGCGCACCAGCGGGATGTCCCAGGGGCGGCGCTTGTAGGCGCCCGAGGTGTACAGCCCGAGGAAACGCTGCTCCGACACCGCGCGCCCCTTGTTGTCGAAGCCGAGCACGCCGATGTAGTCCATGTAGCCGGGGCGGTGCACGGTCGAACGCGCATTGGTCTTGGTCAGCACCAGCGATTCGGCCAGCCCGTCGTGGCTCATCCGGTGCGCGGCCAGCGACTTCAGCGGCCGCCCCTTGCCCGTGCCGTTGCCGCGCAGCAATCCCAGTCCGCTGCCCTCGACCGGTGCCAGCAGTTCCTCGCCGCCCTGCCTGCGCACCTGGTATTCGCGGTAGCCGAAGAAGGTGAAATGGTCGTTCGCGGCCCAGCGCAGGAATTCCTGCGCCTCGCGACGTTCGGCATCGGTCACCGGCAGGCGACGGCTGGCGAGATCGGCGGCGACCTGCTGCATCTTCTCGCGCATCGCGCTCCAGTCGGCGACGATCGCGCGCACGTCCGCCAGCACCTGGCCGATCGCGGACTCGATCGCGGCCATGCCCTCGGCGGTCTGGCGGTCGATCTCCAGGTGCATCACCGATTCGGTCTCGCCCTCGCCCACCGCCACCAGCCGGCCGGCGCGGTCGCGCGCGACCTGGATGACCGGATGGCCGAGCACGTGCAGGCCGATGCCCCGCTCGGCCAGCGCCATCGTCGCCGAGTCCACGAGGAAGGGCATGTCGTCGTTGACGACCTGCAGCACGGTGTGCGGCGATTCCCAGCCGTGGGACTTGCGGTTCGGGTTAAACAGGCGCACCAGCGCGGTACCGGGCTTGCGCCTGCGCATGAACTCGAGCAGGTCGGTCGCCAGCGCCGCCCAGCCCTCGGCGTCGTGCATCGGCAGCTCGTCCTCGGTCATGCGCCGGTAGAACGCGCTGGCGAAGGCGCCGGCATCGTCCTGCGCGGCCTTGCCGCTGCGCCTGCGGATCGCGGCGAAGATGGGTTCGAGCACGCTGGGGGTCACGGCCGCAGCGGACGTGGCGCGCCTGCGCGAGGCAGGCTGTCCGGCGGCGGTCTTGGCGGCGGGCTTGGCGGTCTTGGCCTTGCCGGGTTTCGCGGGTGTCATGGGGAACGGGCTCCGGATGGAGTAAGGCCCGCGTTCTCACGCGGGCCAGGATGGCGGGCGTCCGCCGCGGGGCGTACGCAGGAGTGGGAACGGGGAGAAGGGGCGCCTCCCGCATCGGGATCGACGGCGCACCTGCACGGTCGGCGGGCAGACACGGGCAGCCTCAGCGCAAGCCGGTCTCGCTGCGGGCGATCACCAGCCGCTGGATCTCGCTGGTGCCCTCGTAGATCTCGGTGATCTTGGCGTCGCGGAAATAGCGCTCGATCGGCATTTCCTTCGAGTAGCCCATGCCGCCGTGGATCTGCACCGCCTGGTGGGCGATCCACATCGCCGCCTCGGACGCGGTGAGCTTGGCGATTGCGGCCTCGGCCGAGTACTTGCGGCCCTGGCCCTTGAGCCAGGCCGCACGCAGCGTCAGCAGCAAGGAGGCGTCGAGCTTGCACTTCATGTCGGCGATCTTGGCCTGGGTCATCTGGAATGCGCCGATCGGCTGGCCGAAGGCCTTGCGCTCCTTCACGTAGGCCAGCGTCGCCTCGTAGGCGGCGCGGGCGATGCCGATGGCCTGCGAGGCGATGCCGATGCGGCCGGCATCGAGCACGCCCATGGCGATCCTGAAGCCCTCGCCTTCCTTGCCCAGCACGTCCTCGGCGCGCGCCACGTAGTCGTTGAACTCGATCTCGCAGGTGGCCGAGGCGCGGATGCCGAGCTTGGGTTCGGTCTTGCCGCGATGGAAACCCTCGCGCGTGGTGTCGACCAGGAACGCGGTGACGCCGCGCGCGCCCTTGTCCGGCTCGGTCATCGCGAACAGCACGATGTACTTCGCCACCGGCCCGGAGGTGATCCAGCTCTTCTTGCCGTTGACGACGAAGTTGCCGTCGTCCTGCTTCATCGCGCGGCAACGCATGGCCGTGGCATCGGAGCCCGACTGCGGCTCGGTCAGCGCGAACGCGCCGATCTCCGCGCCCTCGGCGATCGCGCGCACGTATCGCTGTTTCTGCTCCTCGCTGCCGTGGGTC